>NZ_PJJK01000093.1:0-50893 GCF_002929785.1 Cryobacterium sp. Y62
GGTCGGCGCACCCGCACCCGCACCCGCACCGGTCGCCGCACCCGCACCCGCACCGGTCGCAGCACCGGTCGCAGCACCGGTCGCAGCACCGGTAGTCGCATCCGCTCCGACCCCCATTGCCGCAGCGCCCGCTGCGGTTGTGGAGGCTCCGGTCGCCCGCGGTTCGCACGCCGGGACCAGCGGGTACGTCACCCCGATCGTGCGCAAGCTCGCCAACGAGGCCGGTGTCGACCTGTCGACCATCAGCGGCACCGGAGTGGGCGGACGCATCCGCAAGGAAGACATCGTGCAGGCTTCGTCAGCGCGGCCAGCCACGGCCGCGCCGGTCGTTGAGGTCTCGCCGCTGCGCGGAACCACCCAGCCGATGTCGCGCCTGCGCAAGGTCGTCGCCGAGCGTGCTGTCATCTCGATGCAATCATCCGCTCAGCTCACGACTGTGATCGAGGTCGATGTCACCCGTGTCGCCATGCTGCGTGACCAGGTCAAGGATGCGTTCGCCGAGAAGACCGGCAACAAGCTCTCGTTCCTGCCGTTCTTCGCCCTGGCCGCGGCCGAGGCACTTCGTGCCATCCCGATCGTGAACGCCACGATCGAGGGCGACACGATCGTCTATCCGGCCCAGGAAAACATTAGCATCGCGGTCGATACCGAACGTGGTCTGCTGACTCCGGTTGTGCGTAACGCCGGCGAACTCGATCTGGCCGGTTTTGCCGCCCAGATCGCGGATCTCGCTGCCCGCACCCGGGACAATAAACTTAAGCCCGACGAGCTCAGCGGCGGAACATTCACCCTGACCAACACCGGTTCGCGTGGCGCCCTGTTTGACACTCCCGTGGTGTTCCTGCCGCAGAGCGCCATCCTGGGCACCGGCATCGTGTATAAGAAGCCGCTCGTCGTCACTACCGACGGCCTCGACGCGATCGCGATTCGTTCGAGCGTGTACCTCGCGCTGTCCTACGATCACCGCATTGTCGACGGAGCGGATGCTGCCCGCTTCCTCACCACGATGAAGGCACGTCTGGAAGCTGGAGCGTTCGAGGGCAACCTCGGTATCTAAACTCCAGGATCTGTCGACGCTGAGCAATTCAGTAGTCGAAAATCTCACGAAGACGCCAGCCGCCCTCGCCCTTGACTGCAAGGACCGAGGCCGGCTGGCCTTTTTTGTTCCCGGCGACAGGGGCCAGTGCGACAACGGCCAGGTTGCCGGTTCGTTCCGCGAGGGTCGGCAGAAAGCCCACGTAGTCTGGCAGTTGCAGCCCTGACCCGCCCTGTTGCTGCTGACGCGTGTCGTAGCTGTCCAGAGCCAGCACGGCCGAGCCGGTCTGGTCGACGTCCACCAGGCAGACGAGGGACGCCGCAGCGAGGCAAGCGGCGCGGCCGGCCAACAGCGCCATCACGGCCGCGACCGGATCATCCCCCGCAATCGCAGCTGCATCCGGCGTTTGAAGGCCCGACGGGGCACCACTGGGCTGGCTCTGGTCTGAAGAATGGTCGCTATTCTCCGGTGTCGCGGCCGTTGCGGGCGGGCCGGCAGCCACCGCGTCGGCGACCGGACCGGGTCGCCCGGAGTGCCCGGTTAGCGGAAACAACGTCAGTGCCAGCACGAGCACACTGACTCCGCCCAGACCCGCCACCAGGATAGGTCGCCGACGACCATGCAGTCGTTTACGCAGGCCATGCTTCAGGGCCTCGACCGGGCGCGCGTCAACCAAGCTGTTGAGCAGCCGGCTGAGGCGCTGCCGAGACCCGGCGGCCCGCGCCACAAAGTTGCTGAGGGCCCAGGAAGGCGATCTCACGCACGCATTCAAAGCGGAAGGATACGGGTCGGGCTCGTGCAAAACGGTTTCGTCGTCTTCTGGGGCGTACCGGCCCGGCGCAGTCCGTTCGGTGGCATGGCCGCGTTCGCTGAACGCGGCTCGGACCTGCACTTTTCCGATCCGCCGGGCTGGCTCCGCAATCTCCCGGCCACCGATCGACGGGCCAGCCGACCAGGCGTTGCCGGGATTCGGTTCGGTGGCGGGTCGAAAACCCCGCAGCGGTTCCGCCTCGGCCCAGTCGAACAGGGCACGTTCCAGATCCACCAGGACCGCTTCCGTCGGTTCCGATGCGAGGAACGCTCCCGCTTCTGCTCCGGACCGACCAGCACTATCGCTTGGATTCACGGCATCGTGGAGCCGACGGATCAGTTCTGCCGCGCCGCGGCTGCGCGCGTCAGTCTCGGCGAGCCCATCACAGACGCACTGCCCGATGGTCGCCAGTCGGGTGTAATCGGCGCGGAGGAGCGGCATCCGTTCTCGTAGGGCGTCGCTGAACTGTCGGATCGCGCCGAACCCGGTTAGCACGGGCCGGCCGGTCGCGTCGAGCAGTATGGTGGCCTGGCTGAGACTGCCGTGCGCGAACTCAGCAGAATGCAGCGCATTCAAGGCCACCACGACGGGGGCGAGGAGGGTGACCACTTCGCCCGGCGACAGCACTGGGTGTTCGATCAAATAACGGGCCAACGACCCCCCGGCGAGCCGTTCCAGGACCAGGCAAATGCGACCATCACCGAGCTGCGCAACATCGAGCAGCCGGACGAGCCCCGGCGCTGCGGCCGAGGTAAGAACGGCGATGTCGCTCTCGATGCTCGCCGACTCGGTGTCGGCACGGAATACCTTGAGGGCAACCATGGTGCCGCTGCCGGAATGTCCTAGATAGATTGAGGCACGGTCCCCCGTGCCGAGCAGCCGAATTAGTCGTTAGCCAGCAACAACGCAGTCGCTGTCCAGCACTGCCGAACCCGGCTCACGATTTCTGTCGACTGTCAACTGCGACCGCGGACCGAGTCGGTTCGGGTCATCGAATCTGATCGGGCCATCGACCGGAGTCGGAGGCACTGCGCTTCGTCGTTTCACGAGACCATGTTCTCGCAAGGAACGGGTCAGAAGACCTGGCAGGCACGCACCGGTGCACAACCGGCGAAGCGGGAAAGCGGGGAGGAGGCCAGGAACTTGTCGGCAGCCAGGCCGGCATAAGTCTGCCGCTTGCCCTGACTCCCTCGCTGACCCCCTAGACTGGGCCAATGCTCGACTTTGTCGTCGCGGGGCTAAGCGCCAACTCCGTGCCGTATGTTGAGGGCCTAGAGCTCCAACGCGCAGTCCACCGTTCCGTCGTCGCCCGTGAGCGACCGGACACAGTCCTCCTCTTGGAGCATCCCGCAGTGTACACAGCGGGTAAACGCACCCTGCCGGAGGAACGCCCCGTCGACGACACCCCGGTGATCGACGTCGACCGCGGCGGCAAAATAACCTGGCACGGCCCGGGGCAGCTAGTCGGCTACCCTATCCTGCACCTGGCAGAACCGGTCGACGTCGTCGGTTACGTTCGTTCCCTCGAGGGCATGTTGATTGAGGTGCTGATCGGATTTGGGATCGACGCCGTCCGGGTAGCCGGACGTTCAGGTGTTTGGGTCGGACCGGCCGGACACGAAGACAAGATCGCCGCCATCGGCATCCGCGTCGCCCAGGGTGTCACCATGCACGGGTTCGCGCTTAACTGCAGCAACTCCCTCGAGCCGTACGACCGCATCATCGCCTGCGGAATTCGCGATGCCGGAGTGACCACAATGTCCCGCGTCCTCGGCCGCACCGTTGAGCCGAGTGAACTCATCGACTCCATCACCGCTGGCTTTCGTCGCGCGCTTGGAGCCGACACCGACAGTCTGAACCCCGTCAGCCTCGACACCGTCAGGACGAACGCATGAATGCAGCACCCGAAGGTCGCAAGCTCCTGCGCCTGGAAATTCGCAACGCCGAAACTCCGATCGAACGGAAGCCAGCCTGGATCAAGACCGTCGCCAGAATGGGCCCCGAATATCAGAAGCTGCAGAGCCTCGTGAAAAGCGAAAACCTGCACACGGTATGCCAGGAAGCCGGCTGCCCCAACATCTTTGAGTGCTGGGAAGACCGCGAAGCCACCTTCTTGATCGGTGGCTCGCAGTGCACGCGGCGCTGTGACTTCTGCCAGATCGACACGGGCAAGCCGGCCGATTACGACACCGACGAGCCGCGCCGCGTCGGCGAATCGGTTGTCGCCATGAACCTGCGCTATGCCACCGTAACCGGTGTGGCCAGGGACGACCTGCCCGACGAGGGGGCCTGGCTCTATGCCGAGACCATTCGCCAGATCCACCAGCAGAGTCCCGGAACCGGCGTCGAGATTCTGGTGCCGGACTTCTCCGGCAACCCGGAGCATCTCGCACAGGTGTTCTCAGCCCAACCGGAGGTTTTCGCGCACAACGTTGAGACCGTACCGCGCATCTTCAAGCGCATCCGTCCAGCCTTTCGCTACGACCGTTCGCTCGACGTCCTCACCCAGGGCCGCAACGCCGGCCTGATCACCAAGTCGAACCTCATCCTGGGAATGGGGGAAGAACGCGCGGAGATCACTCAGGCCCTGCACGACTTGTACGAGGCAGGCACCGACATCATCACCATCACGCAGTACCTGCGGCCGAGTGCCCGACACCTGCCGGTCGCCCGCTGGGTGCGCCCGGAGGAATTCGTCGAACTCAACGAGGAAGCCAGAGAGATCGGTTTTCTCAGCGTGCTCTCCGGTCCGCTGGTGCGCTCGTCCTATCGGGCCGGTCGCCTGTGGGCCCAGTCCATGGTCGCCACCGGGCGCGAAATTCCCGTCGAATTGCGTCAGCTGGCGGATGCCCAGCTCGGTTTTGCCCAAGCAGTCTCCTGATGCGAGAACACCGCCGAATTCGGTCACTCGGCATTCGAGCGACTGGGTAGTCTTGTACCCATGGCACGCAGCAAGGAAAAGACCCCCAAAAAACCGAAGAAGCCCGGCCGCTTGAAGCAAATGTGGCAGGTTTTCCAGATGACGAGACGATATGACTCGAATATCGTCTGGATTCTGGTTCTGGCCTTCCTCATCCCCGTTCTGATCAGCCTGGCGCTGGCCCTGCTGATTCCCGGCAGCAACGTCTTCACGATGGTGCTGTGGATTGTCGCTGGCGTGCTCGCTGGCATTCTGGCGATGCTCATCATTCTGGGGCGGCGCGCTGAGAAAGCCGCCTATTCGCAGATCGAGGGCCAGCCTGGTGCCGTCGGGGCCGTGCTGCGCAGTTCGCTCAAGCGGGGATGGGTTGGCAGTGAAATGCCGGTCGCTGTCAACGGCAAGACACAGGATGCTGTCTATCGCGCTGTCGGTCGCGGTGGGGTCGTACTGATCAGCGAGGGTCCGAAAACGCGTACTACACGCATGCTCGACGAAGAAAAGCGTAAAATCGTGCGCATCGGCGGCAACGTTGGCGTAACGGTCATCTCGGTCGGGCCCGACGACGACGCCGTGCCGCTGCACAAGCTGGCCCGCCGCCTCACCCGGATCAAGCCCACCCTGACCAAGGCCGAAGTTCTTGCGGTCAACAACCGCCTGAACTCCATGGGCACCAAACTTCCCATTCCCAAGGGCGTCGACCCGATGAAGGCACGCCCGCAGCGCGGCTGACTCCAGATAGATTCACCCGATCCCGGGGAACGAGAAGAAGGGCCCACGCTTCGCGTGCGGCCCTTCTTCCAATTTGTTCGGGCTGTGCAGTACCGACCGGCTCCCTACTGACGTATGAGCGCCGTTCCGGCGATCTTGTCGTGGAAGCCGCGCTGATCGGAATCCCACACCAAGGCGGGGAGGGCAATCCCGAGCAGCAGCGAACGCACTACCGGCCGCCACAGCCCGATCCAGCCGCCGTGAATGGAGATGAGCCGCAGGCCAACGAACCGGTGGCCGATACTCGACCCGATTGTCGGAATGAACACGATCTGCATGATGACGAAGATGATCAGGTTCGCGGCCGGATCGTAGTTGAAGAAGATCGCCGACACCGCGATCGCAATGGCCCAGTCGATGGCGAAACCCAGAATTCGTCTCCCCGGCCGCCCGATCGAATTCGGTCCGACCTGGGGTAACCCGAGCCGCTCGCCCGGCCATTTACTGGGTGGCACTGGGCCAAAAGTGTTCGGGCGGGAGTTGGAGTCTGGCACTTGATGAGTCTACCGAGCAGGCTCCCCTGTAACATGTGTGAAACATAAGCGTCACGGACAAGTAACGCAGCGCTACTAATCTCAGTGAAGCCGATGTATCCGATTCGGCTGTTTCCACGCCCACGTCGTCTGGAGTTTATCCGCATGTTCCGCGATTCGTCAGAAGTGCTCAAATTCATCAAAGACACGGACGTCAAGTTCCTTGACATCCGTTTCACCGATCTTCCCGGTGTGCAGCAGCACTTCAACATCCCGGCATCCACCGTTGATGAAGAATTCTTCACCGTTGGTCAGATGTTCGATGGCTCGTCGATCCGCGGTTTCGCGTCGATCCACGAATCCGACATGCAGCTCATCCCCGACGTGTCGACCGCGTACATCGACGCATTCCGTACCGAGCGCACGCTCATTATGTTGTTCGACATCTACAACCCGCGCAACGGCGAGATCTACTCCAAGGACCCGCGCCAGGTAGCCAAGAAGGCTGAAAAGTACCTCGCCTCGACCGGCATCGGCGACACCGCATTCTTCGGCTCGGAAGCCGAGTTCTACATCTTCGACGATGTGCGCTACGAAGTGAATCAGCACACCAGCTTTTACTCCGTCGACTCCGGTGAAGGGGCCTGGAACTCCGGCAAGAAGGAAGAAGGCGGAAACCTCGCCAACAAGACGCCGTTCAAGGGCGGCTACTTTCCGGTCAGCCCGGTTGACCAGCACGCTGACATGCGCGATGACATCTGCCTCAAGCTGATCGAAGCCGGCCTCATCCTTGAGCGCAGCCACCACGAGGTCGGCACCGGCGGCCAGGGCGAGATCAACTACAAGTTCGACACCATGGTGCACGCCGCGGACGACCTGCTCAAGTTCAAGTACATCGTCAAGAACACCGCCCACGACTGGGGCAAGACGGCGACTTTCATGCCCAAGCCGCTCTTCGGCGACAACGGCTCCGGCATGCACACCCACCAGTCCCTCTGGGCCGACGGCAAGCCGTTGTTCTACGATGAGGCCGGCTATGGCGGACTCTCCGATGTGGCTCGCTGGTACATCGGAGGCCTGCTCAAGCACGCCCCGGCCGTTCTCGCGTTCACGAACCCGACGGTGAATTCGTACCACCGTCTCGTCCCCGGCTTCGAAGCACCGGTCAACCTGGTCTACTCAGCCGGCAACCGGTCGGCATCGATCCGTATCCCGATCACCGGCACCAACCCGAAGGCGAAGCGCCTCGAGTTCCGTGCACCCGATGCCTCCGGCAACCCGTACCTTGCCTTCGCTGCACAGCTCATGGCCGGTCTCGACGGCATCAAGAACCGCACCGAACCGCACGAGCCCGTCGACAAGGACCTCTACGAGCTGCCGCCCGAAGAAGCAAAGAACATCCCCCAGGTTCCGGCTTCGCTCGAGGAAGCCTTGCAAGCCCTCGAAGCCGACCACGACTTTCTGCTGGCCGGAAACGTGTTCACCCCTGAGCTGATCGAGACCTGGATCGAGTACAAGCGCGAAAACGAGATCAAGCCGCTCGCCCAGCGCCCGCACCCGTTCGAGTTCGAGCTGTACTACGGGGTCTGAGCCGCCTCACTGAGAAGCCGCAGAGTTAGAAAGGACCGCATCTTTCGGATGCGGTCCTTTTACGTTGCGGATGGGCTCGCGCAGGCTCAGCCGGCTGTGGGACCCGGCCGCTCCACCGGGCCGTAGAACAGCCGTTCAAAGACAGCGCGGGCTCGTCGCGTGACGGCGAGATAGTCGTCCTCCAGCTGGTTGCCCGACCCCGGTGGGTATTCCATCACACGGGCGATACCCTCGAGGGCTGCGCGATCCGTCGGAAGTACGTTCGAGGTGTGATTGGTCCACAGTGTGATGGCCGAGCGCGCGCGGGACGCGAAAATCCAGGCGCTGCGCAACACTGCGGCATCCGCTGCTGGAATCAAACCCGCGGTCACCGCCTCGGTCAGCGCGTGCAGTGTCGACGTCGTGCGGAGCGCCGGAGTGGCTGCGGCGTGTTGTAATTGAAGCAATTGCACGAGCCACTCGACGTCGCTGAGCGACCCGCGGCCCAGCTTGAGGTGCCGGTTCGGGTCGGCTCCCTGCGGCAGGCGCTCGTTCTCGACCCGCGCCTTGATGCGGCGGACCTCACGCACGGCCTGCTCGCTGATATTGCTCGGATACCGCACCTCATCAGCCACGGCCTCGAAGTCGCGCAGCAGCGCGACATCCCCGGCGACTCCGCGACCGCGCAGCAGCGCCTGGGCTTCCCAGGTGAGTGACCAGCGCCGGTAGTAGGCCTGGTATGACTCCAGTGACCGCACCACGGGCCCATTGCTGCCCTCGGGGCGCAGGCCGATGTCCAGATCAAGCGGCAGGCGGGCGTCATCGTTCAGCCGGTTGAGTTCACGCACGATGAATCTGGCGCGCTCGTTGGCAGCTTCACCCTCGAGGGCACCGGCGCGAAAGACATACATGACATCGGCGTCGGAGCCGAAACCGAGCTCAGCGCCACCAAAGCGGCCCATACCGATGACCGCGAATTCGATTCCATCGGGTGAAGCGGATGCCGTGCTTTGCGCCGGATCACTGAGTTCGCCTCCGCGAATGGCCGCGATCACACCTTGGATATAGGTTGCATTCACATCGGTGAGGCCCTGACCCAGCTGGTCGAGGTTGATTTGGCCGAGGAGTGAGGCGAACGCCAGGCGGAGCATTTCGCGTCGGCGTGCCGCCCGCAGGATGGCTGCGGCGGCATCCGCACTCTCATGTCGGCCGAGCACCGCACTTGTTTCGTCCCGCAGGGCCTTGAGCGGACGCGGTTGCAGGTCGTCCTCGTCCTCCAACCAGGCGACCGCTTCAGGAATCTTCTCGAGCAGCTCCCCGATGTAGCGGCTGCCGGACAGTACCCGGGTGAGCCGCTCCGCAGCGCCGGACGAGTCGCGCAGCATGCGCAGGAACCAGTAGGTCGAGCCGAGGTTGTCGCTGAGTCGCCGAAACGCGAGAAATCCATAGTCGGGATCAGCCCCCTGGGACAGCCACTGCAGCAGGACGGGCAGCAGATGACGTTGAATTGCCGCGCGTCTCGATACGCCACCCGAGAGCGCCGCGATGTGAGCGAGGGCGCCCTTGGTGTTGAGGAAACCAATCGCGGCCAGCCGAGCCTCCGCCTGCTCGCTGGTCAAATTCAGGCCCTCAGCTGAGAGGGACGCTA
This sequence comes from Cryobacterium sp. Y62, assembly GCF_002929785.1. NCBI lineage: Bacteria > Bacillati > Actinomycetota > Actinomycetes > Micrococcales > Microbacteriaceae > Cryobacterium > Cryobacterium sp. Y62. The sequence continues at coordinate 9,226 of NZ_PJJK01000093.1, forward strand.
CCGCGGAAAGCAGTGGACGGTAAAACAGCCGTTCGTGCAAGCCGCGCACGCGTTGCTTGGTCTCCGCCCAGCGGATGGTCAGCCCGGCGGCGCTCGTCGCCAGACCGGTCGACCGCGCCAGCACCCGCAGGTTCGCCTCGTCCCGGGGAACCAAATGTGTACGGCGCAGCTTCTGCAGCTGCAGCCGGTGCTCCATCAGACGCAGCATGCGGTAGTCCTGGGCGAATTCGGTCGCTTCGGCCCGCCCGACGTAGCCGGCCGTGGCCAGTGCGGTCAGGGCGGGGAGGGTGCCGGCCTGGCGCACCTCTGGATCGGTCTGGCCATGCACAAGCTGTAGCAACTGCACCGTAAACTCGATATCGCGCAGACCGCCCGGCCCGAGCTTGAGCTGCACATCGACCTCATCGTCGGGGATATTGTCGGTGACGCGCTCCCGCATCCGCTGCACGGACTCGACGAAATTCTCCCGGCTGGCGCTGCTCCAGACCTTGGGCGTGACGGCGTCGATGTAGCGCCGTCCGAGCTCGGGGTCGCCAGCGAGCGTGCGCGCCTTGAGCAGGGCCTGGAACTCCCAACTCTTGGCCCAGCGATCGTAGTAGGCGAGGTGGGATTTGATCGAACGCACGAGCGCACCGCTCTTACCCTCAGGGCGCAGGTTGGGGTCGACCTCCCAGAGTTCCGGTTCGAGGGCGGATTCTCCCAGGCCACGCATAATGAGTACGGCCAGCCGGGTGGCGATCTCGACGGCGCGGGAGTTTTCCAACCCGACTGTTTCATCACCATCTGCGACAAAGATGACGTCGACATCGCTGACATAGTTGAGTTCACTTGCGCCGGCTTTGCCCATGCCGATAATCGCCAGCCGGGTCGCGCGCACCTGTTCGGCGGGGAACACGCCCCGGCCGGCCGACTCGCCGCTGCACATGGTACGCGCCACGGCGAGGGCGGCCTCGAGGGCCGCCGTCGCGAGGTCGGACAGCGTGCGGGTCACGCCGTCGAGCCCGGCCACAGGGTCGTCCTGTTCGAGGTCGAAGGCCGCTAGTTGCGCCAGCCGCCGGCGATACCGNCCGCTAGTTGCGCCAGCCGCCGGCGATACCGCACCCGAAGGGCGATCCAGGCCTCCTCGTCCACCAGGCGGGAGAATCCGTTGCTCGCGCCCACCGACTCCAATAGGTCGCGCACCAGTTCGTCGACGCTGGGCAGCACAACCAGCGGTGCTTTGAGGACGGACAATTCGTTCGGGTGTCGGAGAAAGAATTCGGCCAGGCCGCTCGAAGCCCCGAGCACTTTGAGCAGACGCCCAGCCGAAGCGGGTGACTGCAGCAGACGGAACAGCTCAGCTGATCCCTGCCGGAGCAGAGCAACCAAGGCGACCAGCGCCGCATCCGGACTGGCCGTTTTTGTCAGGAGCGGCAGCAACTGGCGTGTCTCGGTTAACCGGTCGGTCACCTCGGACGAGCTGTATGCGCTGCTCGCACCGAGGTGCACGACCTCGTCGAGCCGACCGCGCACCTCGGTGAGGTCCACGAAGCCGACCCGAACAAGCTCGGTCAGGGATAAGTGCAAACGCTCCATCGCGGGTGATTCCTTCGATCATCGACACCGGGTGCGAGTTAGAGCATCTCCAGATTTTTCTGCAGCTCAAACGGAGTGACCTGCGACCGGTAGTCGCGCCATTCCTGGCGCTTGTTCAGCAGTACGTAGTTGAAGACCTGTTCCCCGAGTGTCTCTGCGACGAGTTCGGACTCTTCCATGAACTGAATGGCATGGTCGAGGCTCGCCGGCAGCTGCGTGTAGCCGAGGGCACGGCGCTCCGTGTCGCTGAGGCTCCAGACGTTGTCTTCGGCTTCGGGCGGCAGCTCGTAGCCCTCCTCGATGCCCTTGAGGCCGGCAGCCAACATGAGCGAGTAGGCGAGGTAAGGGTTGGCCGCTGAATCGATCGCCCGGTACTCGACTCGAGCGCTCTGGCCCTTGTTCGGCTTGTACAGTGGTACCCGCACGAGGGCCGAGCGGTTGTTGTGGCCCCAGCAGACGAAGCTCGGGGCCTCGTCACCGCCCCACAGCCGCTTGTAGGAATTGACGAACTGGTTGGTCACCGCGGTGATTTCCGGCGCGTGCTTGAGCAGCCCGGCGATGAACTGGCGGCCGATCTTGGATAGCTGATACTTGGCGCCGGCCTCGTAGAACGCGTTCGCGTCGCCCTCAAACAGCGACATGTGGGTGTGCATGCCGGATCCGGGGTGCTCAGACATGGGCTTGGGCATGAACGTCGCGTAGACGCCCTGCTCGATGGCGACTTCCTTGACCACTGTGCGGAAGGTCATGATGTTATCGGCTGTGGTCAGCGCATCGGCGTACCGCAGGTCGATCTCGTTCTGGCCGGGTCCCGCTTCGTGGTGGCTGAACTCCACCGAAATTCCCAGGTCTTCGAGCATGCGCACGGAGCGGCGACGGAAGTCGTGCGCCGTGCCGCCGGGAACGTTGTCGAAGTAGCCGGCCGAGTCGACCGGAATCGGGCCGTTCTTGCCGTACTTCGAGGACTTGAGCAGGTAGAACTCCACCTCGGGGTGAGTGTAAAACGTGAAGCCGCGGTCGGCTGCCTTGGCCAGGGTGCGCTTGAGCACGTTGCGCGGGTCTGCCACGGCGGGCTGCCCGTCGGGCGTGGTGATGTCGCAGAACATGCGGGCTGTCGGGTCGACCTCGCCGCGCCACGGCAGAATCTGGAACGTGGTGGGATCCGGGTGAGCGAGGACATCCGCTTCGAAGGAACGGGTGAGACCCTCGATGGCCGAGCCATCGAAACCGAGGCCTTCATTGAATGCACCTTCAACCTCGGCGGGAGCGATGGCGACCGATTTCAGAGTGCCGACGACATCGGTGAACCAGAGTCGAACGAACTTGATTCCTCGTTCCTCGATGGTCCGAAGAACGAAGTCGCGCTGCTTGTCCATTCACGCTCTTTCTGATTGCTCCAACTTTAATAACTACTGCTTAGGCTACTGGCTCCAGGGACGATTGCTTGCCTGACTAAACTTGTCGCATGCCAAAGTTGACAGTGCCAGAGCCCACGGTCCCTCCCGCCGATGTCGCGGTTCAGCAGCCGTACGGACACGCGCCCGAGGGCCCCAAACGGGTACGCACCAGACATTTCCAGACCGCCAAGCTGCAGGGCATTCCGATTACCGGCCTGACCAGCTACGACATGCTCACCGCACAGATTTTCGATGAGGCCGGTATCGACTTTCTCCTAGTCGGTGATTCCGCCGGCAATAACGTCTTCGGATACGAAACCACCCTGCCGGTCACGGTTGACGAGCTCATTCCGCTGACCCGCGCCGTAGCACGCGCGGTCACCCGCGCGCTCGTCGTCGCGGACATGCCGTTTGGGTCCTACGAGAGCGGGCCAGATCAGGCCCTGGCCACGGCCGTGCGGTTCATGAAGGAAGCCCAGGCGCACGCGGTCAAGCTGGAGGGTGGGGAGCGCAGCCACAAACAGATTCGGCGCATCGTGTCGGCTGGTATCCCGGTGATGGGTCATATCGGCTTCACCCCGCAGAGCGAGCACGGGCTCGGCGGCCACATCATCCAGGGGCGCGGCGAAGCGGCCGAGGCCCTCATTATCGACGCCCTCGCCGTGCAGGAGGCCGGGGCCTTTGCCGTGGTCCTCGAAATGGTTCCGGCCTCGGTCGCCGCTCAGGTGACCGAACGCCTGTCGATCCCGACTATCGGGGTCGGTGCCGGACCGTCCGTTGACGGTCAATTGCTGGTCTGGACCGATTTCGCCGGTATGACCAGCGGCCGGGTACCTCGGTTTGTGCGCCAGTATGCTGACGTGCGAGCTGTGCTGACGGATGCCGTACAACGGTTCACCGCCGATGTCGCCTCTGGTGCCTACCCGGCTCCAGAGCACAGCTACGAGTAGCACGCCTGCGGGCTGCTAGCGAGCGTCTCGCGCGTCGTCCTCAGACCACTTGGCGCTGTTCGCCCGCAGCTTTTCCAGGGCATGGGCGGCATCATCGCGGGTCACGAATGGTCCAACCCGATCCAGTGATGCCGACTGCAGACCGTGCTCGACCTCGCCGGTGCGCATGTTGTACCAGAATGCGTGTTCCTTGTTCTCGGCCATAAGCTTGATCCTATGCCTAAGGATTCAATCGGTCACCTCATCCCGGGAACGGTGTCATCGCCCCGTTCCGTTCCGTCCCACATCGTTCGCCCGGAGTACATCGGCAAGACCGGCCCGAGCCCCTTCACCGGCTCCGATGTCTATTCGCTCGAGAAAATCGAACTCATTCGCGAGTCGGGCAGCATCGCTGCCCGGGCCATCGCCGCCGTCGGCGCTGCAATCGTTCCCGGCGTCACAACCGAGGAACTTGACCGGATCGGCCACGACTACATGGTCGCGCACGACGCCTACCCCTCGACGCTCGGTTACCGCGGCTACCCCAAATCGTTGTGCAGCTCGGTCAACGAGGTCATCTGCCACGGTATCCCCGACAACACGGTGCTTGAAAACGGCGACATCGTGAACATCGACATCACCGCGTTCAAGAACGGGGTTCACGGCGACACCAACGTGACCTTTGTCGTCGGGGAAGCGAGCGAAGAGGTCACCCTGCTGGTCGAACGCACCCGCGAGGCGCTCGTCCGCGGCATCAAGGCCGTAGCCCCCGGACGACAGGTCAATGTGATCGGTCGCACGATCGAGTCCTACGCCAAACGCTTCAACTACGGTGTCATACGCGACTATACCGGGCACGGGGTCGGCGAAGCCTTCCACTCCGGCCTGATTATTCCGCACTATGACGCGCCGCAGTACGACACCGTGATGGAGGTCGGCATGGTCTTCACCATCGAGCCAATGCTCACGCTCGGCACGAGCGACTGGGACATCTGGGACGACGACTGGACGGTCCTCACCCGCGACCGCAGCATCACGGCGCAGTTTGAACACACTCTTGTGGTGACCGAACGTGGCGCCGAAATTCTAACCCTGCCCTGACCGCGCGCTCGACCAGATAGGTTCAATATATGACTGCAACGACGGCAATCGGCATCGACATCGGTGGCACCGGCATCAAGGGAGCCGTCGTCGATCTGTCGACCGGTGAGCTGCTCTCAGATCGGGTGAAGCTGCCGACGCCCAAGGGTGGCAGACCGCAGGACATCATTGAGACCACGCGCACCCTGCTCGGGACGGTGTCTCAGGGAGTCGGCGACCTGCCGGTCGGTGTCTGTTTTCCCGCGGTTGTGAAGAACGGGAGCACCATGTCGGCGGCGAACGTATCATCGAAGTGGATCGGCCTGGCCGCCGAGGCTTTGTTTGAAAAGGGCCTTGGGCTCCCAATTCACTTCGTCAACGACGCGGATGCCGCGGGGTACGCCGAAGCGCAGTTCGGGGCGGCGAAGGACGTTGCCGGCGTCGTACTGCTGACCACTCTCGGCACTGGAATCGGTTCGGCGCTGCTCAATGACGGTGTGCTGGTTCCGAACACGGAACTCGGCCACCTGCAGATCGACGGTCAGGACTACGAGACTCGGGCGGCGTACTCTGCCAAGGAACGCGAGAACCTGAGCTGGGACAAGTGGGCGATGCGCCTGCAGAAGTATTACTCGACCCTTGAACTGTTATTCACCCCCGACCTGTTCATTGTCGGCGGCGGCGTCTCCAAACACTATGAGGACTTCCTGCCGCTGCTGCGCCTGAAAACCAGGATCATTCCGGCCGTGCACCGCAACAATGCAGGCATCCTCGGTGCAGCCGCCCTCGCCGCCCGCCCTGTTTCCAGCTAGATCTGGCCGGTTAGGTCTTGCCGGCTGGCTCCCGCCCCGATTTTGGTCAGGGGAACGACAGAGGACCGACACCATGGCGATGGTGTCGGTCCTCTGTCGCTTCGGCCAGACGAAAGCTACCGGGCCATCCGTTCATCGACGGCGTCGTCCTCGGAAACTCGCTCAGACTCCATAACACGTTGGCGACGCTTCATCCAGTACGACAGGGCGAAGATCACGATCAGTGAAACATAGACGGTGGCCGCGATCGGTGATGCGATGAGCGCCGTCGGATCCCCCTGCGAGATCGCGAGCGACCGGCGCAGCTGGTTCTCAAAGATCGGGCCGAGAATAAGCCCGACCACCATCGGCGCGATCGGGTAGCCGTAGCGCCGCATGAAGAAGCCCAGCACGCCAACGACGAGCAGAATCCCCACGTCAACCGGCGTGAAATTGAGCGAGAACGCACCAAGCCCAGCGAACACCAGAATTCCCGCATACAGGTACGGACGTGGGATCTGCAGTATCTTTACCCAGATACCCACCAGCGGCAGGTTGAGAATCAGCAGCATCAGGTTGCCGACGTACAGGCTGGCGATGAGTGTCCAGACCAGTGCACCCTGGGTTTCAAAGAGCAGCGGCCCCGGCTGAATCTGATAGCGCTGGAATGCGACGAGCATCATCGCGGCCGTGGCCGTCGTCGGAATCCCGAGGGTCAGTAGCGGCACCAGAACTCCGGCCGCCGCCGCGTTGTTGGCCGATTCCGGGCCGGCAACGCCCTCGATGGCACCCTTGCCGAACTGTTTCTTGTTCGCACCGTTGGCCAGGCGGCGTTCGGCCGCATAGGAGAGGAAGGTAGCAACATCCGCTCCCCCGGCGGGAATCGTACCGATCGGGAAACCGATGAAGGTTCCGCGCAACCACGGCTTCCAGGACCGCTTCCAGTCGTCCTTCTTCATCCAGGTGGTCCAGCCGCCGGTGACCGGAATCACCTTGACCGGCCCGTGCCGCAGCCGGGACGCCACATACATGGCCTCGCCGACGGCGAACAAGCCGACGGCGACGAGTACAACGTCGATACCGTCGGCCAGGAATGGATTGCCGAAGGTGTAACGCTGCTGGCCGGTGAGGGCGTCGACGCCGATCAGCGCGATGAACAAGCCGAGGGCCAGCGACGCTAGCCCACGCAGAACGGATGCCCCGAGCAAGGCCCCCACGGTCAGGAATGCAACGAGCATGAGGGCCACATATTCGACCGGGCCGATTTGAATGGCGAACTCGGCCACGAATGGGGCGAGAAAGCTCAGCAACACCGTCGCGAGGGTGCCGGCGACAAACGACCCGAGGGCCGCCGTCGCGAGGGCTGCAGCGCCCCGTCCGGCCTTGGCCATCTTGTTGCCCTCGAGGGCTGTCACGATCGATGCCGACTCCCCCGGTGTATTGAGCAGGATCGATGTCGTCGATCCGCCGTACATGCCACCGTAGTAGATGCCGGCGAAGACGATGATGGCCGCGGTCGGTTCGAGGCTGTAGGTGATCGGCATCAGCAGGGCGATGGTCATGGCGGGTCCGATGCCCGGCAGCACGCCGATGGCGGTGCCGATGAAGACACCACCGAGCGCGTAAAGCAGATACATCGGCTGCATCGCCACGCTGAAGCCATTCATCAGGTTGATGAAGTTATCCATTGAAGATGGCCACCCCTTCCAGGAGAAAACCGGCCGGCAGGGACACGCCGAGGAGCCCCGCGAACACGAATTGCAGAATCAGGGCGAGCGCGATGCCGGTCAGGGCGTTGCGCCACCAGGGCTTCGCACCGAGCGACCAGGCCGCGCCGAAGAACAACACGGCGGCCGCGACGGGCCAGCCGAGCGGCACGATCAGCACAATATGAACGATGACGAAGCCGACGAGCTTCACGACGGTGAGCCAGTCGGTTTTGATGCTCGGGTCGACGTCTTCGCCCTCTTCGGCCACGCCGACGTGGCCGCGCAGGAGCTGAAAAATCAGGCCGATGCCAATCACGACAAGCAGTCCCGAGACCAGGAAGGGGAACGCGCGGGGACCGATGTCACTCGCTGAGGGCGGTGTGCGGATGTCGGCGCCGGCCACGAAGCCGACGATTCCCAAGCTGAGGATGACACACGCGAAAACTATTTCTCCGACGGTCCGGGCGGCGGTGGCACGGTTGGTGCCACCGCCGCCCAGCGACTCGGGTGTGGGAACGGTCATCGGGTTACAGCAGACCGATGTCTTTCAGCGTGACCTTCACTGTCGCGATGTCTTCGGTGAGGAAATCGGCGAACTCGTTACCGATCATGAAGGCATCCGCCCAGTTGTTATCAGTGAGTGTGGTCTGCCAAGTGTCGGTCGCGTGCAGGTCTTCCATCAGTGTGGTGAGAATTTCGGCCTGAGCGGCATCGATGGATCCGGGAGCGACCACTCCGCGCCAGTTCGTGAGCACGACGTCGATCCCTTGATCGGTCAGTGTTTCGGTGGCGGGAAGCTGCGGGGCAGCGTCCGATCCGGACACCGCCAGGGCCCGCAGTTTGCCGGCTTTGACCTGCTCGGCGTACTCTCCAACGCCGGAGATGCCGGCATTGACCTTGTTGCCGAGCAGCGCGGCCAGGGACTCTCCACCGCCCGAGTAGGGAATGTAGTTGAGCTTGTCAGCGCTGATGCCCTGTTCCTTGAGCATCATTCCGGCCAGGATGTGGTCGGCGCCGCCGGCCGATCCTCCAGTGATCGAGACAGCCTGGCCGGTCTCGCCAATGTCATCGAGCAGATCGCCAATGGTGTCGTACGGGGAATCGGTCGGAACGACCACGACGAGCGGCTCGTCGGTGAGGCGGGCGATCGGGGTGGTGTCTTCGATGCGGTTGGCGGAGTTGTTCGTTTCGACGGCACCGACCATGACATAGCCCATGACCATGAGGGTGTTGATATCCTTCTCGGTCTTCATCGCGGCGAGCCCGTTCGTGCCGCCGGCGCCGCCCACGTTGACGACGGAGGCGCTCGTCACGAGATCGTTGGCCTGCAGGTCCTTTTCGATGGCCCTACCGGTCTGGTCCCAGCCGCCGCCCGGGTCGGCTGGAACGATGATGTTGAGCTTGTCGATGCCGGCTGCAGCCTCATTGCTGTTGCCGCTGGTCGCTGCCGGGGTGCTGCACCCGGCGAGAAGTAGAACGGATGCTGCCGCCGTAACGATCAAACCGGTTCGACGCGTCATTGAGCCTTGTTTCATGCTGTTTTCCTCTATTCACTCCACTGTGATGCGTATGGCTACGCTGTATCTCAGCGTATGGAGCCCCGCCGATCAGCGGAAGAATTCGGTCATAGTGCGCATATTGGTCATTACGGACACTGCCCGGGCGGACCGGACGCAACGTCGGAGGGTAGATGGGAGAATGGAAGAATGATTCAGTCGATGTCGCTGAGAACACAGTTGTTCTTTCTGCAACTCCTTATTGTTCTCATCGTCGTCCTCGTTGCCGGGTCCGTCGCTATCCGCTTGCAGGAACAGCAGATTCGTGACGCCTATCAAGCCCGCATGGTAGGAGTCGCGCAGTCGGTGGCCGAGCTGCCCGCGATCGTCGATGCCTTTGACGACAGCGACCCAAGCGACACGATTCAACCGATCGCCGAACTGATCTCCGAGGCCGCCAACGTCACCTACGTCGTCGTTACCGACGACACCGGCGTGCGCTATTCGCATCCGAACCCGGCCATGATCGGCCACGTGACCTCGACGGATCCATCGATTGCGCTGTCTGGTGAGACCTATGTCGGCACCCAGACTGGCACGCTCGGAGAGACCTGGCGGGTCAAACTGCCGATCCTTGACGAGTCCGGAGTCATCATCGGCATGGCTTCGGTAGGAATTTTGGAGCAGACGCTGCGCGCCGACCTTTATAAGGTGCTGCCAGAGCTCGTGACCTGGCTCGTCGGGGCTGCCCTGGTAGGAACAGCCGGGGCGACGATGATCTCGCGGATGGTGTGGCGCAGGATTCACCGGCTGGAACCCGAAGAGATCGCCTCCCTGTTGGAGACCCGCGAGGCGATGCTGCACGGTATCGGCGAGGGCCTTGTTGCGGTGGATGCCGCCGGTTCCATCGCTCTGGTCAACGACGAGGCGCGCAGACTCCTCGGCGCGGACGATGACTCGGTGGGGCGTCCGGCGCCGGACGTGGTCGGTGCGGAACTGGCCAGAATGCTGGCCGATAGCGGTGAAAGCGATGAGACCGTGCTCGTCGGTGAACGCGTTCTGCTGGCGCGGTCCAACGATGCCATCGTCGACGGTGGATTGGTCGGCCGGGTATTGATTCTGCGGGACCGGACCGAGCTGCACCAGCTTCTGCAAGACCTGGATGGCGCACGGGATGTGACGCAGGCTTTGCGTGCCCAGGCCCACGAATTCGCCAACAAGATGCACGTTATTTCGGGGTTGATCGAACTGGGGCGCACGGAGCAGGTCGTGGATTTCATCACTCGCGCCGGGCACGGTGGTTCCGTGGTCTCCCGAGCCCTGTCCCCCGGCATCACCGACCCCGACGCGGCGAGCCTGCTCATGGCCAAGAGCACCATCGCAGCGGAGAAAGGCATCAATCTGGTCATCGACGAAGATTCGACTCTCGCACCCGATGGAACGACGGATCCGGTCACGGTACTCGGTAATCTCATTGACAATGCGATGGAAGCGATCGGTGCCGATGGCACCATCCACGTTCGCCTCAGCGAAGACAGCACGGGTGCCACCATCGTCGTCTCCGATGACGGCCCGGGAATCAAAGAGAAGGACCGCGTGCGAATATTTGAGGTCGGCCAGTCCACCCGAGACGTTAGCCGCCCCGGAGCACGCGGTTTCGGGTTGGCCCTCGTGCAGCGCGTAGTCGTGCGCCGCACCGGGTTCGTCACCTCCAAGCCGTCGCAGCACGGCGGAGCAACCTTCACCGTGCTCCTCGCCGCAGTACCTTCCTCGCCCAACCGCATTGGAACCGCCTCATGACGCTCATTCATACGGCTCTCATTCGCACGGCTCTTATCCGCACGGTGGTCATCGACGATGACCGTGAAGTCGCGGGAATTCACACCGGTTTTCTGCTCGCCCACGGTGGGTTCGAGATCGTCGGCGTCGCCTACACCGGTACAGACGGCCTCGATCTAATCACGAGGCTGAAACCAGACCTGGTGCTGTTGGACATCCATCTGCCCGGTATGTCCGGCATCGACGTGCTGCGGGCCGCGCGCAATCTTCCCGGCGACCCGGTCGATATCATTGCCATCACCGCTGCCAGGGAGCTCGACACTGTGCGGGCAGCGATGGCCGGTGGGGTCATGCACTACCTGGTCAAACCGTTCACCTCGACCGTGCTGCTCGAGCGACTCGACCAGTACGTTCAACACCGTCAGGATTTGCGCGAGCACGCCGCTGTGACAGCATCAATGCTCGATCAGGAACGAATAGACCGGATGCTGCAACCCGGCACGGTCGCGCCGCCCACCGCAGCCGCTGGATCGGTCGCATTGTCGCTGTCCAAGGGACTGTCCGAGGTGACGCTCGACGCCGTCGTGACCACGCTCAAGCGAGCCGCCGTCGGTATCTCGGCCAGCGACGTGGCTGGTTATCTGGGACTGGCTCGGGTGAGCGCTCGGCGCTACCTTGAATTTCTGGTCATCACCGAACGAGCCGGTATCACCCAAAAATATGGCCGCGCCGGGCGGCCGGAAAAGCTCTATCACTGGACCGCGGCCGGCTGACCAAACCGCCGGGTGGATGAAGGTGGAATGGGCCGGCTAGTACGCCGGGTTCTGTCCAGGTGTTTGCACACCGTCGACGGCCATCTATCTCGTGACTACGTTGCCGCAGCCCTCTAGCGGTCTACCCGAAAGCTCGGCGAGCCGCCTCAACGCTTTCTGTCTGACCTTGCTCCGGACGAGGTTTACCGAGCCGACCAGGTCACCCTGGCCTCTGGTGGTCTCTTACACCACCGTTTCACCCTTACCACCTGCCGAATCCGAAGATGCGACGCCGGTGGCGGTCTACTTTCTGTGGCACTGTCTCGCGGGTTACCCCGGGTGGGTGTTACCCACCATCCTGCTCTATGGAGCCCGGACGTTCCTCGGCATCCGCTTGACCCGAAGATCTCCCGAATGACGCGACCGTCTTGCCGACCCATTCCGAAACCCAAGCTTACCGGGCGGGCAGGCTGGCGCCGAACCGGCGCTAGATTCCGGACTCTTCGGTGCGTACCAGCACGGCGCCACAGTCGGGGCAGAAGATGACCTCGTCCGTCGGCGCCTGACGGGCATCGGCGAGGTCGCTCCCGGTCAGGGTCATCGTGCATCCACTGCAGGTACGGGCACGTAGCAGAGCCGCGGCGTTGCCGTGGCCGCTGATGCGCAGGCGCTCGTACAGGGCAGCGACGTCATTGGGAATGGCGGCCGCAATCGTTGCGCGATCACGGGTCAACTCACCGAGCTGACGGGTGAGGTCAACCAACGACTCATCCCGAACGGCTTCAGTGGCGGCGACCCGCTCGGCAATGGCGTCGCGTTCCTGCTCCACCACGGCCACGGCCGCCTCGTGCTCCTCCTGGCGCTCAAGCACGGCAATCTCAATCTCCTCGAGATCGAACAGGCGCTTCCTGAGTGAGGCAACCTCGGAGTCGAGAGCCTGAATGTCCTTGACGGATGAGGTGTGTTGGAGCCGGTCGGTATCGCGGGCGATGCGCTTTTCGACGACCTCAACGTCGCTCTCGATGCGTCCCAATTCGGTACGCACGTCGTCGAGCTCGCCGGATCGGCCGAGCAGCTTCATGCGGCTGGCCTCAGCCTCCCTGTTGAGCGCGGCAAGCTCGGCGTGCGCCGCGAGTGACTTTGACTGGTGGCTAAGCTGAAGAACCTTGATGTCGAGGGCCTGAAGCCGCAGAAGTTCCTTCTGCTGGAGTGGTGATGCCTTCACGATGTCCTGACCTAACGCTAAATTTGACTTGTACTGACGAAAGAAAATGAATTTAGTGCACGATGGCGAAATTCCAAGGGTCGGTGTTCAGGTCACTTACCGTAACCGACACTCCCGGCAGGGCCTCCCGCAACTGCATGGCAGCTGGCTCCAGCCACAACCATTCGCTGGCCCAGTGTGCGACGTCGATGAGGGCGGGTCCGCCGACGCAAAGCGCCTGCTCGCGCGCCTCCTGCGCCGGGTGGTGGCGCAGATCGGAGGTGATGTAGACATCCGCTGCCAGCACCTGCGGGTGCCGTAGCAAGGAATCACCGGCGCCGCCACAAAGTGCAATCGTCGTGATCGGGGCTGCATAGTCGCCGGCGGCGCGAACTCCGGAAGCCGTGGCCGGCAGCAGGGCCAGCATGGTGTGTGCCAGGTGTCCGAGCGTGGTCGGTTTCGGCAGGCGACCGACCCGTCCGATGCCAGTGCCCGGCACAACGCCATTCATGATGGGCAGCGCGGCGATCAATCCCAGCCGCATGGCGATCACGTCGGACACGCCGTCAGCGACCACGTCTGCGTTGGTGTGGGCGGCAAGCAAAGCACAGTCGGCACGAATGAGTCGGCTGAGCAATGCCCCTTTGTAGCTGTCCTCGGCGATGCTCGTGACACCGCGCAGCAGCAGCGGATGATGCGTCAACAGCAGATCGGCGCCGGCTGCAATGGCCTCGTCGGCCGTGTCGGCGACGGCATCGACGGCCAAATGGATGCTGCGAATCGGCCGGGCCGGATCGCCGCTGACCAGCCCCGGTGCATCCCACGCTTCGGCACCGTCGAGAGGCCAGAGGGTATGGGCGATGCGGGTAACGTCGGCAAGCGAGAATGACACCCGTTCAGCCTACCGGGCGACCGGTGCCAAGGTTTCGCGAACGGGACACAACCCAATGCGTCGTGTCCGCGAAAAGGCAGGTCAGTAGTCGAACTCGTCGAACTGCACGACAGCCGACTCCTCACGGGTCCACGCCGCTGGGATCATGGCTCCGGTTTGGGCCTTGCGGTGCAGAAAATCCGTCGTTTCCGGTTCGACCAGTTCTGGCGACAGACTATCCGCGGTGACGCTGACCAGCTGACTCGAGGAACCGATCAAAAACTGAGCGCGCAGAAGCATGCCGTCATCGCCCATGACCGGTATATCGACGACGTCGACTTGTCGACGGTTACACAGTGCCTCGGCGTACAGCAGGACCGCATCAGCGAGATCACTGCCGGTGATCACTGACCCACCGGGGTGAAATATACGTTTCATGATTTCCCTCGCAAGCTCACGTTTAGTGCGTGTGCTGCCAGGGTCCGGGGCGGCCAGAAATAGTATATGCCCGCTCAGTTCAAACGGGGGATAAGTCTCAGTTAGTTCGCAACTACTGCTAGAAGCGATGCAATTTTGTTTTTAGTGTTTGCGCGGTGTGGGATCGACGTAAGACCTGGACGGCGGCAATCTGAGCGAGCACTTGTGCGTCCAGAATCTGCGCGGGTGAGAGACCGCCGGAGCCCGTCGAAAACAGCGAGAGGGCGCCGATATCGACCGACCCATGATGAGCGGAAAGACGTGAACGGCCTGCACTTCCGTGTTCTGCGCGGCTTTCATCAACGCTGGGCAGGTCGTTCCCGTCGACGTCGCAAAGTTGTCTACGAGTACGGGCCGCCTGATGGCCAGCGGCCCCCAGGCAGACCCCTCACCCAGGTCGAATTACAGCGCATCGAAGTGGGCCTCCACGGTATTGTTTGCGCTCACGGTCTCGAACCCAAACGGGGAACAGAGCGTGCACACGGCTGCGGTAATGACCTGCAACACTTGCACCTGCCCAACCCAGTACACCGGAATCGTGCGTGTCATTCGACCTCACGATCACAAGCCGTGGGAGAAATCTTTGTGGGCCCTACCGGGCTCGAACCGATGACATCCACGGTGTAAACGTGGCGCTCTACCAACTGAGCTAAAGGCCCCGACGACGACTCAAGGTCACCGGGTCTCATCAGTATAGGTCAGAGGGCGGGTACAAGCTGTCCAAGAGCGGCGCGGTAGGAGTCGATGGACCGCGCTTCGCCGGGTGCTGTGATGAAACTGGCCCGAATGATGCCGCTTGGATCGATCAGGAATGTGGCGCGGTTAGCGAAACCCTTGTCCTCCAGAAAGACGCCGTATTCTTTCGCAACAGCTCCGTGCGGCCAGAAATCGGCCACGAGATCGAAGGTGTATTTTTCCTGCTCGCCGAAGGCCCGCAATGCATGACGGGAGTCAACGGAAATTCCGATGAGCTCGACTCCACCGTCTTCGAACAGGGCCAGGTTGTCACGCAGTTCACACAGTTCGCCGCTGCAGATGCCGGAGAACGCCAGCGGAAAGAACACCAAAGCGACGGACTTTATCCCCCGAAATTGGCTGAGCTGTACAGTTTCACCAAACTGATTGATGAGTTTGAAATCGGGTGCCTGGGTGTCATTTTCGAGAGCGATGAGAGCTTCTTTCCTCGGTGTCGGGCGCATGGATTGGCCGGAGACACACTCTAGCTCTGTAATATGTCCGGTGTCACAGCGGTCGCGTATTTTGGATCAGCCATGCCCGTGCACGGATAAGTTGTGAAATCTGTAGGCTTACGTGGTGCCGCCGGTTGCAATCCAACCTGCTCTGTTACGGCACGTGCCACCGTTGTGTTCAAACTGCTGAGCACCATCGCTGCGTAAACCACAGGCTGCATTAACCACAGAGAGAGGTCGACTGTGACGGTCAACGACCAGGACCCGTATTCGACGAACAACGCCGACTCAGATCCGGAGGAGACTGCTGAGTGGTCGCAATCCCTCGATTCGCTCGTCGCCGAACACGGCCACGAACGCGGGCGCGAGATCATGCTGAGCCTGTTGAAGCGCTCGAAGGAGCTGCACCTCGGCGTGCCGATGGTACCGACGACGGACTACATCAACACCATCGCTACGGAGAACGAACCCGACTTTCCCGGCGACGAAGACATTGAGCGCCGCTACCGCGCCTGGATTCGCTGGAACGCTGCCGTTCTGGTGCACCGGGCCCAGCGCCCCGGCATCGCCGTCGGCGGGCACATCGCGACGTATGCATCATCCGCTGCTCTCTATGAAGTTGGATTCAACCACTTCTTCCGCGGTCAGGACCACCGAGGCGGCGGCGATCAGATCTTCATCCAGGGCCACGCCTCCCCCGGCACTTATGCGCGTGCCTTCCTGGAGGGCCGGCTGACAGAGAACCAGCTTGACGGATTCCGCCAGGAAAAGTCGCACGCCCCCGACGGCATCTCTTCGTACCCGCACCCGCGACTCATGCCGGAATTTTGGCAGTTTCCCACAGTGTCGATGGGTCTCGGCCCGATCAACGCCATCTACCAAGCGCAGTTGAACCGCTACCTGACTAACCGTGGCATCAAGGATGCGAGCGATCAGCAGGTCTGGGCGTTCCTCGGCGATGGCGAAATGGACGAGGTGGAAAGTCGCGGCCAGCTTCAGGTGGCCGCCAACGAGGGCCTCGACAACCTCAACTTCGTAATCAACTGCAACCTGCAGCGCCTCGATGGCCCGGTGCGCGGTAACGGCAAGATCATCCAGGAGCTGGAAAGCTTCTTCCGCGGTGCTGGATGGAACGTCATCAAGGTCGTTTGGGGTCGCGAGTGGGACAACCTGCTCAAGAACGACGTCGATGGCGCCCTGATCAACCTGATGAACGTCACGACCGACGGCGACTACCAGACCTACAAGGCCGAGAGCGGCGCCTACGTGCGTGAGAACTTCTTTGGTCGTGATCCGCGTGCGCTCAAGCTCGTCGAACACCTCAGCGACGATGAGGTCTGGAATCTCAAGCGTGGAGGCCACGATTACCGCAAGGTATATGCCGCGTTCAAGGCAGCATCCGAGCACCAGGGCCAGCCCACAGTCATTCTGGCGAAGACGATCAAGGGCTACGGCCTCGGTCCGAGCTTCGAAGGCCGAAACGCGACCCACCAGATGAAAAAGATGACCCTCGACAACCTCAAGTCCTTCCGAGACAGCATGCACGTGCCGATCACGGATGCTCAGCTCGAGGACAACCCGTACCTGCCGCCGTACTACACTCCCGGCGACAAGGATGAGGCAATCGAGTACATGCACGAGCGTCGCCGTGCGCTCGGCGGCTACCTGCCCGAGCGTCGCACCAAGCACGCCAAGGTCAACCTCCCCGGCGACGAGACCTACAAGGTGGCCCAAAAGGGGTCCGGTACCCAGGAGATCGCTACGACGATGTCATTCGTGCGGCTCCTCAAAGAGCTCGTGCGAGCCAAAGACTTTGGCAACCGCATCGTTCCGATCATCCCTGACGAGGCTCGCACCTTCGGTATTGACGCGTTCTTCCCCACCGCCAAGATCTACAACCCCAACGGCCAGCACTACACGTCCGTTGACCATGCCCAGCTGCTCTCGTATAAGGAGAGCCCACAGGGCCAGATCCTGCACGTTGGCATCAATGAGGCCGGCGCTGCTGCAGCATTCACCAACGTCGGCACCTCGTATGCCACCCAGGGTGAACCGCTCATTCCGGTGTACGTGTTCTACTCCATGTTCGGATTCCAGCGCACCGGAGACGCTCTCTGGGCCGCCGGTGACATGATGGCCCGCGGGTTTATCATTGGCGCGACCGCGGGTCGCACTACGTTGACCGGAGAGGGCCTGCAGCATGCCGACGGCCACTCTCCCCTTCTGGCGTCGACCAACCCGGCCGTGGTCTCCTACGACCCGGCCTACGGCTACGAGATCGGCCACATCGTGCGCGCCGGCCTGGAGCGCATGTACGGTGGCGCCCACGCCGACCCGAACGTCATGTACTACATCACGGTTTATAACGAGCCGGCCGTGCAGCCCGTCGAGCCCGAAGATGTTGATATTGCGGGAATTCTGCGCGGTATCCACCGGGTGAGCGCATCGACGGTCAATGGACCGAAGGCCCAGCTGCTGGCCTCGGGTGTTGCCGTGCCGTGGGCGCTGGAAGCTGCGAAGCTTCTCGCCGACGACTGGGGCGTTTCGGCCGATGTCTGGTCCGTCACGTCGTGGACGGAGCTGCGTCGCGATGGCCTGGCCGCCGAGGAGTACAACTTTCTCAACCCCGACAACGAGCCGCGCATTCCGTACGTCACCTCGAAGCTTGAGGGGGCTGCCGGCCCGTTCGTGGCCGTGTCGGACTTCATGCACGCCGTTCCCGACCAGATTCGGCAGTTCGTGCCGAGCGACTTCGCTACCCTCGGCGCTGACAGCTTCGGCTTCTCGGACACCCGCCCGGCAGCACGTCGATTCTTCAAGATCGACGGCCCGTCGATGGTGGTGCGCACTCTCGAGCTGCTCGCCCGCCGCGGCGAGGTCGACCGGAGCCTGGCCGGCCAGGCCATCGCCAAATATCGCCTGCACGACGTGAGCGCGGGCACCACCGGCTCTGCCGGGGGCGAGAGCTAAAAGCAGTGGCACCGGCGCCCAAGACGAAAGAGCAGACTCTCAACTGGCTGCGCACCATCTCTGGTGAGTTGTCCACGCAGACGCTGAAACGACTCGAAGACACGCTGTCTTGGTACGGCGATATGCCACCAGGGCGGCGGTCCGCCGTCGGCCTGGTGGCCCAGGCCGGAATCACGAGCTTCATTTCGTGGTTCGACGACCCGCGGTCAACCCCGTGGATCGCCGCGGACGTCTTCGGCGCCGCTCCTCGCGAGCTGCTGCGCTCGGTAAGCCTGCAGCAGACGTTGCAGCTCATTCGAGTGACCGTCGAGGTCGTCGAGGAACGCGTCAAGGACGGTGGAGAGTCTCTCCGGGAAGCGATCCTGCTCTACTCTCGCGAGATTGCCTTCGGGGCAGCGGATGTCTACGCGCGCGCCGCCGAGGCGCGCGGCCTCTGGGACGCGCGGCTTGAAGCTCTCGTCGTTGATTCCATCCTCAGCGGTGAGTATGACGACGAGCTGCCTAGTCGTATCGCCGCCCTCGGCTGGCACGGTCATGGGGAGGTCTGTGTGCTCGTCGGTACCACACCGCAGATGCTCGACGTCGACCAGTTGCGCCGCGCCGCGCGCCACATGGCGGCCGACGTGCTCATCGGTGTGCAGGGGAACCGGCTCGTGCTCGTGATCGGGCGCGCACGCCCGGCACCGGTCGACAGCGAGGACGTCGGCACAGCGTCCGCGCTGACCTTCATGGAGATCGCCATGGCCCTCGAGCCCATCTTCGGGCCGGGACATTTGGTGCTCGGGCACGAGGTGCCCAACCTCGTGGACGCGTCGAAGAGTGCAAAAGCAGCGCTGGCTGGTTTTGCCGTCGCTCGTTCGTGGCGCAACGCCCCACGGCCGGTGCAGGCCGATGATCTGCTCCCTGAGCGTGCCCTGGCCGGTGATCCGCTGGCACGCGCCACGCTCATACATCGTATCTATCGGCCCCTGCAAGCGCACTCGACCGAGCTACTCACCACCCTGTGGTGCTACCTCGACAATGGCCGCTCCCTGGAGGCAACCGCGCGTGAACTCTTCGTACATCCCAACACCGTGCGGTACCGCCTGAAACGAGTGTCCGAAGTGATCGGCTACGACGCCACGGGGGCCCGCGAAGCGCTCATTTTGCAGTCTGCGCTGATCATCGGTTCGATCAGCGACCACGATGGTTCCAGCCGCAGCCGCTAAGCACATCCCACGATTACCTGACACGCGGGGGTATAGGGTGTTATCCGGTCGTCACGTCGTCGTGTCGCCCCCTCAACCTGAGAAACGACTTGGTGAGCCTCGTCGTTACACCGGCATCCGTTGCCATGGTTGTCACTCGTCGCGGGTGAGCAGAGTTGACCGTATTCAGACTTGGAGCGTGTCATGCCGCCATCCCAGAAAACCGCGACCGAAGGAGCTGAGAAACCGACAGGAGCCGCCAGCGTCGCGACGCAGGCTCGCGAACTGACCCGTAGCCTCAAACCCCGTCACCTCTCGATGATCGCGATAGCGGGAGTCATCGGAGCCGGTCTGTTCGTGGGTTCCGGAGCGGCGATCCAGCAAGCGGGCCCTGGAATTCTTGTCGCCTACGCCGCCGCGGGCCTAGTAGTAATCCTGGTGATGCGCATGCTCGGCGAGATGGCGGCGGCAAGCCCGGAAACCGGCTCGTTCTCCGCCTACGCCGATCGAGCTCTCGGCCGCTGGGCCGGGTTCAGCATCGGCTGGCTATACGCCTGGTTTTGGATCATCGTCCTCGGGATCGAGGCAACCGCGGGTGCAGCAATCGTGCATCGGTGGGTGCCCGAGGTCGATCAATGGGTATGGGCTCTCCTGCTCATGGTGCTTCTCACTCTCACGAATGTGGCCTCGGTGAAATCGTTTGGGGAGTTCGAATTTTGGTTCGCCTCGATCAAGGTCGCGGCCATTGCTGTCTTCCTGGTGCTTGGCATCGTGGCGATCCTCGGGTTCATGCCCGGTGTGGCTGCGCCTGGTTTCGACAACCTCACTAATCGCGGCGGATTCTTCCCCAACGGTGCCGGAGCGGTACTCGGTGGAGTGCTCGTGGTCGTCTTTTCCTTCTTCGGCGCCGAGATCGCGACGATCGCAGCCGGTGAATCGCAAAACCCCGTGGCCGCTGTTCGGCAAGCCGTCCGGTCGACCGTGTGGCGAATCCTGATCTTCTATATCGGCTCGATCGCTGTTGTCGTCACCCTGCTGCCTTGGGACAGCGCCTCCGTCGCGAAGAGTCCGTATGTGGCGGCCATCGAGCTCTACGGGATTCCCGGTGCGGGCACGATCATGGACGTGATCGTGCTCACCTCCGTGTTGTCGTGTCTCAACTCTGGCCTCTACACCGCCAGCCGGATGTTGTTCTCGCTCTCGACGCGCGGAGATGCTCCCCGCTCCTGGGAAAAGATCTCTGCCCGGGGGGTGCCGCGCAGCGCGGTGCTCGCCTCGACCATCGTTGGGTTTGTGACCGTCGGTCTCAACTACGTGGCCCCCGACACCGTATTCCTGTTCCTGGTGAATACCTCCGGTGCCATCGCCCTGTTCGTCTGGCTCGTGATTGCGGCCTCGCAGTTGATCCTGCGCCGTCGCATGGGACCAGATGCCGCCAAGGCGCTCTCGCTCAAGATGTGGTTATTCCCCTATCTCACGTGGTTCGCAATCCTCAGCATCCTCGCCCTACTCGTGGGCATGTTGATCATCCCGGCAACGCGGGAATCTCTCGGGCTGTCCCTCATGCTGGCCGGGATGCTCGTGGGCATTGCCTTGTGGCGTTACCGGGGCGAGCGTGGAATGAGCGTCGTAGCCGACACCCGACCGGAGGTCGACGCGGCGTCTTCTGAATCGAGCCAGGGCCGGGAATGATCGCAGCATCGATCACGAGCTGAGGAATCGGAATCACTCCCCGTGGAATCTGCCTGCAAGAATCTAATTGCAGGAATCTACAAAGGTTCCCAGAATACTCAGTACCGTCTGTACATACATTTGCGTCATCAGATTGGAATACTAGCTAAGTGATCGTTGTCGTCTGCCCGGGTCAGGGCTCCCAAACTGCCGGATTTCTCGAACCCTGGTTGGCGCTGCCTGCCTTCAGTGAAGGCCTCCGGCAGATCTCCGACGACCTCGACCTGGACCTCCTCACCCACGGCACGGTCAGCGACGCCGACACCATCCGCGACACGGCGATTGCCCAGCCCCTCATCGTGGCCGCGGGTATCCTCACGCTTGAAGCGCTACTCGCGGATGGCCGCCAAGACCGTATCGCCGGGATCGCCGGGCACTCGGTCGGAGAACTCACGGCCGCCGCGGGTGCCGGCATCCTGAAAACCGCCGATGCGGTGCGATTTGTTCGCGAACGTGGCATGGCGATGCAGGCAGCCTCCGCCCTCGTTCCCACCGGGATGAGCGCCGTGATCGGTGCAGACGAAACCGAATTGCTCACCCGAACAGCCGAGCTCGGCCTCGAACCCGCCAACTTTAACGGCAGCGGTCAGATCGTCGTCGCCGGGGCGCTCGACGCTCTTGCCGAACTTGCCGCGGCTCCCCCGCACCGGGCCCGAGTCATTCCGCTTCAGGTCGCCGGCGCATTCCATACGCGCTATATGCAGCCAGCCGTAGCACGGATGACCGTGGTCGCCGAGTCGCTCACGCCCACCGACCCCACCCTCCCCATCTGGACCAATCGTGACGGGGGCCAGGTAACCGAAGGCAACCACTTTATGGACCTGCTCGTGGGTCAGGTGTCTTCGCCGGTACGGTGGGACAAGTGCATGGGGGCTTTCGCTGCGGCGGGAGTCACCGGAATCATCGAGGTTGCACCCGCCGGCGCCCTCGTCGGTCTCGCGAAACGAGGCCTGAAGGGCGTCCCGAGCGTCGCCATCAAGACCCCGGACGACCTGCCCGCCGCCTGGGCCATGATCGACCAGCAGTAGTGAATGTGATGAAAGAGACAATGACCAAGCCAACACTTAAGCAGTCCCACGGACCGCAGTACACCCGGATCCTGTCGGTCGGTGCCGCCCGTGGTGACCTCGTTGTACCCAACGACGAACTTGTCGAGGCAATTGATTCCTCTGACGAGTGGATTCAGCAGCGCACCGGTATTATCACCCGCACCCGGGCCAGTCGGGACATCAATGCCATCGACTTGGCAACGGATGCCGCCCGCGAAGCCATCGAGCGCAGCGGCATCGACCCAGCGCTCATCGATGCCGTGATCGTCGCGACCATCAGCAACATCCGGCAGACGCCGTCGGTCGCCGCCATTGTTGCCGATCGTGTGGGTACCAATCCGGCCGCAGCCTATGACATTAACGCGGCGTGCGCGGGCTACGCGTACGCCGTGGCCCAGGCCGACGCGCTGATTCGCACCGGTGCCGCACACTACGCGCTCGTCATCGGCGCGGAGAAACTTTCCGACCTCGTCGACCCCACCGATCGAAGCATCTCCTTTCTGCTCGGCGACGGTGCGGGCGCGGTCGTGATCGGCCCGAGCGACTACCCCGGCATCTCCACCACGGTGTGGGGCTCCGACGGGTCCAAAGCCGAGACGATCCAAATGGACCACACGCTGCAGGAATACCGCCGCGGTGAAGTCGCCTGGCCCACCCTGCGCCAGGAAGGTCCCGCGGTTTTCCGTTGGGCCGTCTGGGACATGGCGAAGGTGGCCAAGAAGGCCCTCGAAGTCGCTGGCATCGAAAGCGCCGACCTCGCTGCATTCATTCCCCACCAGGCCAACATGCGAATCATCGACGAGTTCGCCAAGCAGCTCAAACTGTCGGAGTCCGTCGTCATCGCCCGCGATGTCGCCACGACCGGCAACACGTCCTCCGCATCCATTCCCCTGGCCACCCACCGCCTGCTTGAGGAACACCCAGAGCTCAGCGGCGGCCTCGCACTGCAGATCGGCTTTGGTGCCGGACTCGTGTTCGGCGCGCAAGTCATTGTGCTGCCCTAACCAACCCACCCCCTAAACTAGATCTCGGTCAACTGAGACACCCCTCAAGGAGAAAAAACATGGCACTGTCCACCGAAGAAGTTCTGACCGGCCTGGCCGATCTCATCAACGATGAGACCGGCATTGCAACCGACACTGTTGAGCTCGGCAAGTCGTTCACCGATGATCTGGACATCGACTCCATCTCGATGATGACCATTGTCGTCAACGCAGAAGAGAAGTTCGACGTGAAGATCCCCGACGAAGAGGTCAAAAACCTCAAGACCGTCGGCGACGCCGTCGAGTTCATCGTAAAGGCACAGGACTAAGCCCGATCCTGAACCAGGTCGGCCGGAAAACGGCCGACCTGTTCATTGGGCTGGTGACAGATCGCGCCAGCCCACTCGTTTGTCGTTCCCTGGAGAGTGGACTTATGACCAAGAAAATCGTTATCACCGGTATCGGTGCCACCACGCCGCTGGGCGGCACGGCAGTCGACACCTGGACGGCCCTGCTGGCCGGCGAATCGGGAACCACCACCCTTGAACAGGCTTGGGTCGCCGAAACGGCGATCCCCGTAACTTTTGCCGCACAAGCCCGCGTGAAGACCGCAGACGTGTTGCAGCGCTTTGAAGTCAAACGCCTAGACCCGTCCAGCCAGTTCGCGCTCATCGCCGGGCGTGAGGCTTGGGCGGATGCCGGCGCCCCCGAGGTCGAACCTGAGCGCCTCGCCGTAGACTGGGCCACCGGAATCGGTGGAGTCTGGACCTTGCTCGACGCCTGGGATACCCTGCGCGAACGCGGCCCGCGCCGCGTACTGCCGATGACAGTGCCGATGCTCATGCCGAATGGCCCCGGATCGACTATCGGCATGGACCTGCACGCCCGCGCCGGCATCACCACCGTGGTCTCCGCCTGCGCTTCGAGCACGGAGGCCCTGGTCAACGCCTACAACCGTTTGCAGGCCGGGCTTGCCGACATCGTCATCGCCGGTGGCTCCGAGGCCGCGATCCACCCGCTGCCCATCGCCTCCTTCGCCGCCATGCACGCGCTCTCCACGCGTAATGAGGACCCGGCAACAGCGAGCCGGCCTTATGACGTCACCCGCGACGGTTTCGTACTCGGCGAAGGGGCTGCCGCACTCGTCATTGAAACCGAAGAGCACGCCAAGGCGCGTGGCGCCCACATTTATGCCGAGCTCGTCGGCGGAGTCGTCAACAGCGACGCCTACCACGTGACCGCGCCGGACCCAGAGGGCGCAGCAGCCGCCCGTGCCATGGTATCGACCGTTCAAAACACCGGCGCCACGCTTGCTGATGTATCCCATATCAACGTCCACGCCACCAGTACTCCGGTCGGTGACATTGCCGAATATAACGCCCTCAAGCGGGTCTTCGGAGATCTTCTCGACGGTATCCCGGT
This sequence comes from Cryobacterium sp. Y62, assembly GCF_002929785.1. Lineage (NCBI taxonomy): Bacteria > Bacillati > Actinomycetota > Actinomycetes > Micrococcales > Microbacteriaceae > Cryobacterium > Cryobacterium sp. Y62. The sequence goes on from NZ_PJJK01000093.1 coordinate 33,818, forward strand.
GTCGGCCACCAAGGCGTCGACCGGTCACCTACTCGGTGGTGCGGGCGCCCTTGAGGCGTTCTTCACGGTCAAGGCACTCGCCGAGCGCACCGCGCCGCCGACGATCAACCTCACGACGCAAGACCCGGAAATTCCGCTCGATGTCGTGACGACGCCGCGCGCGCTGCCCGCCGGAGACTTGCTCGCCCTGAGCAACTCCTTCGGCTTCGGCGGTCACAACGCCGTCGTCGCGTTCCGTTCGGTCTAGTTTCGACGAATAGAGAATGACCCCGTCCGGTTCGGACGGGGTCATTTTTATAGTGCGATTCAGGAGACTTCGTGGTCGTACGGCCAGGTGAAGTCACCGGTTAACGCGCCGCGCCAGCACCGGCGAACCGTACATTGCGCGTCAACCCACCTGGTGCAGCCAGACCACCGCGTTGAGATCACTCGCCTGCCGGAATGGCTCCAGTTCGTCATCCCAGGATTGCCCGAGGGCGAGCCGTAATTCTCGGTGCAGGTCGATCGCGTTGGCGCCGGCACTGTCCATGGCGGCGCGGATGCGGTCCTCCGGCACAACGACGTTGCCCACGCTATCCGTCTGGGCATGAAAAATGCCCAAACCCGGTGTGTGCAACCATCGACCGCCATCGGTTCCCCGCCCGGCATCTTCGGTCACCTCGAACCGCAGATGATCCCAGCCTCTCAAGGCAGACGCGAGAACCGCGCCAGAACCAGGGGGACCCTCCCAGTAATATTCAGCACGCTGGGATCCGGGGAGCGCTGGTTGTTCAGACCACTCGAAGTTGACCGGCACACCGAGCGCCCGACCAGCAGCCCATTCGAGATGCGGGCGCAGGGCTCGCGGAGATGAGTGCACAAAAAGCACCCCCCGCGCTATCGGCGCCCGACGGTTGCGTACTACGTCCATCGCGTTCTCCGTTCTGTAGGTGCGTCTTCCCCAACGACCTCGGAACGACCGGGCTCCCAACCTGAGGTTGTGAGCACGATGGTGAATGTGAACTTGTTCGGCACCCGCGCTTACTCCAAAGGAGAGCGCGTGCTGCCAATAGCGCCATTATGCCCCAGTGGGCTGTGAATTGACAAGCAGCTGACCTGCAGGATCTGACCGGTGGAGCGTTGGCGCTGTGACCTGAACCTGCTTCTACCTCATCCTCTGATCTCGTCGATTCTGACTCCGGTTCCCGTTCGACTCGTCGACTCGCCCTCATTACCGACGCCGCGTTCGTGGTCGCCTTCACCGCTCTCGCCATCGTTCCAGCCAACACCGCGCCCGTTATGCTCGGTGCCAGCAGCACCGGCGTTCCGGCCGGAACATCGCTCAAGGTACACATCGGCAACATCAACGTCACTACCTTCGGCACCGGCTCAACAGTTTCGACATTCGCGGTCTGGTGAAGATCAACGCGGCCAACGTCACGATCAAGAACTCCATCATTCGCGGTCGTACCAACAAGCCCGGCGTGCTCATTCACAACATGGGTGGCTTCAGTAATCTGGTCCCGACCGACACCGAAATCTTTCCCACCGTCATGTCGAATAATAAGCACGGGATCTACGGTTATAACTTCACCGCGATACCGACAACTTCAACTGCGGCATCGTCGCGGCGACGGCGACCACCATCAATCACGCGCGCAACTTGTTCACCGACGGCACCGCCGTCACCATCCACAAGGGCTAAAGCTTAGAACCAGATTCTACCAAGAGTTCCCTTACAGGAATCAGGCGGGCCCCACGTGCACACAGCACGCGAGGCCAGTTTTTTGCGTCTAACCTCGATGACTGGCCATCGGACATCGCCACTATCGGTCCGATGTCGTCTCGCTACTTGGCCTGAGCGTAGTTGTCCACGGTTGCAATCGTGAGCATAAAATCGACTGGAAAGTCGCCGAAAAGCAGCCGACCGGAGGTCTCGGCGGCCGTGATAATGATCTGCGCCACGACATCGGCCAGGGCTTCCGGCGTGTGCACGATGACTTCGTCGTGCAGAAAGAAGACCAGGTGCGGGGAGCGATCAAAGGGCACGCGCGCTTTCCCTGGTTCAGCGAGACCGGCGACCGGACCAGCCGGGCCGGGGAGAGCATCCGTTTGCCTGGCTGCGGGGAGAGGACCGACGCCTGGTAAAGCGGAGAGTTCTCGGCGAATCTCGGCCATCCAGCAGAGTGCCCATTCCGCGGCGCTGCCCTGAACGATGAAGTTTCGGGTGAACCGGCCCCAATCCCTCGACTGGCTGCGGGCCCGGCGTTCATCGGTCGCTGTGGCCGCCGGATCGTAGGCTTGCGCCTGCACTTCGTGCCAACCAGCGCCCGGCACCGGTGATGACCGCCCCAGCCGGGTAGTGACGACTTCGCCGCGCTCTCCGGCCCTGGCCGCCGACTCCGTCAGGGCGATCGCGCGAGGGTAGGCACGCGCCAGGCGCGGCATCAGCCGACCGCTCTCCCCCGTAGTGGCGCCATACATTGCCCCGAGCATGGCGACCTTGGCGTGATCGCGAGTTTCGACGACGCCGCTCGCGACGATTCCCGCATAGAGGTCGGTACCACGTCCGGCCGTAGCCATTCGCTCGTCCTGGGACAACGCAGCGAGGATACGCGGCTCCAACTGGGCGGCATCGGCGATGACGAGTTTCCAGCCGTCATCGGCGACCACCGCACCACGAATCTGCCTGGGCAGCTGCAATGCTCCCCCGCCGCGCGTCGCCCAGCGGCCGGTCACCACGCCTCCAGGAACGTAGTCGGGGTGGAATCGACCGTTGACGACCCAGGACTCCATCCAGGTCCAGCCGTTAGCGCTGAGTAACCGGGACAGCTTCTTGTACTGCAGCAGGGGCTCAATCACCGGATGCTCGAGCTTCTTCAACTCCCAGCCCCTGGTCGAAGTCACGGCGAGTCCGGCACGTTGCAGGGCCCTAAACAGTTCCTGCGGCGAGTCGGGGTTGAGGGCGACATCATCCAGTTCCAGTCGGATCCGCTGGGCGAGCAGCTCAAGACGGTACGGTCGCACACCCGGCGCAACGCGTGGTCCCAGCTCCTGCGTCAGCAGATGGTCGTGCACGTCGGTGCGCCACGGAAGCCCGGCAAAGCGCATTTCGGCGGCTACGAGAGCGCCCGCCGATTCTGCAGCCAGCAGCAGGCGCAACCGACCCGGTTCCGCAGCGGATGCCACGGCGTCGAGTTGATGACGAAACTCGCGCCCGGACGTCGATTCGGGGGTGCGAGATTCGGAGCCAGGTTTGCTGCTGTCATTGGTGTGGTCGGCGAGATCGTCACCGTCACCGTTACCGCCATCGTCATCGTCGACATCAAAATCGAACAGGGTCGTCCGGAGTCCAACCTCGTCGGCGGTCACCGCGCTCGCTGCGTCCCAGGGATCCGGCACGGCCAGGGCCAGTTCGCTCGACTGAGTCAGGGCTGAGTTCCGGAGGATCACGTGGCACAGGCGTAGGTCGTGGCAGCGTTCCACCCGGATTCCAGCGCTGAGCAGCAGCGGATAGGTGTGGCCGGTGTCGTCCCAGACCCAGCGCGGACGGGTTTCAAACGCCGACGCTTCCCTGGCGGCCACGAACGTTCTAAATTCGTCCAAACTCAGCCGACGCGGCGACTCCAGCCGAGCTCTGGTCTCATCGATGGGTTCGACGATGAGATCGCCACCACTACCCTGTCGCACCAGTACATACACCCGTCTATTCTGCCCGATTCTGCGTGGCTGGTCTCTTCGCAGTGCCGGGCAGAACGGCACCGCACCCATCGGCTTCTCGGTGCCGATGGGTGCGGTGTCTGTACCTGCTGACTAGCCGGCGATCTTGTCACCGTTGGGCGCCACCACCCACCAGACGTCGCCGACAGCCTGCCCGGTAGTGTCACCGGCCGCCGCATCGCCAGCCCAGTAGTAGAGCGGGAGACCGTTCAGGGTGACCTGCTTGGTGCCATCCGTCCGCGTGATCACGCCGACGGTGCCGGTGACTCCGTCAACCGTCGGGGTGTCCGATTCCGCGACGACGGGCGGCCACTTGACAAGACAGTCACCCTCGCAGGTGCTCTCACCGGAGTCGGCGATATCTTTGTCGAACACGTACAGGGTCATACCGGCGCTGTCGACGACGATAGTGCCGAGGTCACTGTCGGCCGTTGCGAGCGTCGTGTCGGCGGCCGGTTCGGCTACTTCGCTTGACGAACTCGACTCGTTTGCCGCCGGCGTCGTCGTTCCTTGCGAGCATCCGCTCAGCGCGAGGACGCTGAGCGCTATCGCCCCGACGACGGGCCCGACCTTGAGCCAAATCTTGCTGTTCATGATTGCTTCCTTCTCTCGGTGCACTGCTGACGAAATGGTGCGTGATCACGTGGTGCGTAACGAGGGGCTACTTGAATTAGCACGAGATGCCATCCCAATTGGTTCAGCCCGGCAGAGCATATCCGCTGAATCGAGATCACGCTGCAATCTTGCAGTCTGCGCCGACATAGGAATGCGGGTCCACCGACAGCCGGATAACCGTTGCGGAATTTGACGCTCTCATAATTATCAATCCGCAATAGCGGGGATCTCATCGCCACCGGTTGTTCCTGATCGGCAGCGGTTAGTTGGGTGACGCGATACGGGGTTGGCCAGAAGTCGCTCACGTCGAGGTTGGCGCCCGGCTGGAAGCCGATGGGGGCATACGTTACCTTGAACTTGACGCCGTTCTGAATGAACACTGGGCCTCGGCATTCTCGTCGCTAGTGCGCCGACCCCAACAGATCGCCCATGCGCTCAAGCGAAATTCTGATCGCAGAGTGCACGAGCTCTCTCCCCGGTTTGCACACGCTGAGAGAAGGTGGCTCATAGAGCCAGCTAAAACTCAATCCACAGCGGAAAGTGGTCCGTGATCGGCCAGAAGACCTCAGTGCGTGTCAGGCTGCCAGCAGGTGCGGCGGAAAGTCGAACGAGCCGGTACGCGGAGTGTAGGTGAGAGAGGCCAACAGGAATTTTCCGTCTGGTCAGAAAACCATGGGATCTGGTCATAAAAATGCCGTGACGGGTCAAGGTCGAACGCCGTGATCTCCGGCAGCACAATCTCACCCACCAGTCTAGAAGGCTGCACCCGACTCGAGTCATACAGAAACGTCCACCGTTTTCCATTTCCTGGACGGCCCTCGGTGACGTCGGAGACGACCACTCTCCAGGCGTCTCCGAGCACCTCGGGAGCAGAAACTGCAGGGCGGTTGTGTTGCAACGCATTTCTTGAATGGCGATCACCTCAAAGCAGGCCGCGACCGTAGCGATGCAGGCGAGGGATTACCAGTCCCGCTTGGGAGTATCCCTCGGTTCGGCCCGCCACTTGGTCGTCAGATCGCTCAATGCCAGAAGACTCTAGGTCGCGATCAGAAGATCGGAGGGGTATTTCAGCGGGAGGCGTCGACGCCAAATCGAGATCCAGGCTGTCGCTCACCCCGAGTGGTGCCACGTTCGTCCACACTTGAAAGCACACCACGGACGCCAGTGTCGCGACCATGAGGTTGACCCTCTTGCCGGCGCGGGTGTGTTCCCGCGCAGTTTGAGCCATCGCTGCTTCTTGTCGCGCGTTCGGTCTTCCTTGCCGATCGGCGCTAAACCCGGCGGATCGGTCGCACTGCGCGGGGCACCGTGTCGCGGGTGCGATAGACGATATAAGGCCGAAACAGGTAGTGCAGCGGTGCGGTGAAGGCGCGCACGAGCCGCGTGAACGGCCGAATGGTAAACAACAGCATTCGACGGGGATATAGCTCTGAATCCAGAACGGGGCCGCCGCCAACGAGCAGCGCGTTGAGGTGGCAGAAGTCCTGGCTCATGCGCGCCGCGAGGGTCTTGATCATCGGAATCACCAGACCGAAGAAGTGGTAGGCGATCACCGCAAACTCGAGCACGAGCACGAGCACGAGCACGAGCGGGAGCCGAGGTCGGTCCCGCGAGGTACCGAAGAAGCCCTCGAATTTCGCCGCCTTGCGGCCCTGCCGCGGCGAGCGCGGCGCACATCAGCGGCAGCCCAATTTCGTACACGGGGATGGCAGATGGTGCACTTCTCAGCCTTGCCGGTCCCGTAGCTGAAGTAGATCTTCTTGCATGGGCAACCAGTGATGCACTGACGCCAGCCGCGACACTTGTCCTGGTTGACCGGCACGATGCCGTCTTCGGCCCGCGTGTAGATTGCACCGAAGGGGCACGACGTCATGCAGGAGGGGTTCATGCGGTGTTGGCTCATGCGCGGCAGGCAGAACATGAAGGTCTGCTCGAATGCGAATTTGATCTTGTCTTCGGATTCGCGACGTACCTTTTCGATGATCTGAACGAGATGGCCCTTCTCTGGCGCGCCGGCAAGATCGTCGTTCCAGTTCGCCGACCAGGTGATCTTCGTGTCCTTGCCGGTGAACAGCGATTTCGGCCGGGCGACGAGAAAGTCATCCCTGAGCGGTGTATCGATGAGGGTTTTGTAGTCCTACGGCCAGGGTTCTTAGTGGTCTTTAATCTCGGACTGCGCCCGGCTCGCGAACAGTCCGAGCAGCTTGGCGACCCGACCGCCGCTGGTCAGCGCCGGCCTATCCTTTGGCTAAGCTTCCAGACACCGCGCGACTTCGCAGGGCGCAGTCCGGTCTCTCAGTGCGCCGAGGTTGTTTTTGACATTCAGTACGAGCGCGGGAGACCCAGCGTGTGCTGGGCGACGTAGTTCAACACCATTTCGCGGCTGACCGGAGCGATCCGAAGCAGCCGTACGATGCCCCAGAGCGGGATGAGTCCGTATTCGGTGCTCAGCCCGTTACCGCCGTGGGTCTGGATCGCTGCGTCCACGGCGGCGGCAGCGGCGTCAGCGGCCGCGAACTTCGCCATGTTCGATGCCTCGCCGGCCGGCTGGCCGTTGTCATGCTGCCAGGCGGCCTTGTTGGTCATCAACGCGGCCAGTTCGACCTCAATCTTCGCCTTGGCCAGGACGTGGGAGACACCTTGGTGGCTGCCGATCGGCACATCCCACACCCGTCGAGTGCACGCATACTCCGCCGCCTTGGACAACGCATACCGGCCGACTCCAACGCAGATCGCGGCCCCCACGATTCGTTCGGGGTTTAGTCCGTGGAACACTTGCGCGAATCCCTCGTTTTCATTACCGACCAGCTTGTCGCCGGTCAGGCGCAGGTTGTCGAAGAAGAGGGTGAACTGGCGTTCAGGGAGCGACGCAGAAACGGGCAGATTCTGCGCGGTGAAGCCAGCGGCATCCGTCGGCACAATGAACAGAGACAAAAGGGCCTTGCCGGTCGATTCGTCAGTGCCGGTGCGAGCCACTACGAGCACGGCATCGGCTTCATCAACTCCGGAAATGTAGTATTTGGTGCCGTTCAAAATCCAGTCGTCACCGTCTCGCACCGCAGTGGTGGACATCTTGAGGGTGTTCGACCCGGCATCGGGCTCGGTAATGGCGAACACGACCTTGCTTTCACCGCTTGCCATGCGGGGCAGCCACACCTGCTTCTGGGCTTCGCTCCCGTACCGGGAGATGACCTCGCCGGAGATAGCGCTGGAGACGAGCATGAGGAGCAGCGGACTCCCCTGGGCTGCCGTCTCTTCGCAGACCACCGCTAGTTCGGCGAGTCCTGCCCCGCCGCCGCCGTACTGTTCCGGTAGGTTGATGCCGATGAAACCCTGTCGGCCGAGCTCACGCCACAGTTCCTCGGTCGGTTCCTGACGAAGTGCATGGTCTGAGTAATAGGAGTTTCCGAACGATCGCGTGATCGTCGCGACGGCTTCTCGAAGATCCGCGTGGTCTTCTTCATCCTCGAAGTTCATGACGGTGGTATCCCTTTCCTCGCAAGATTCTAGTAAATTACCATTAACTGTAACTTCGTCCAACTGCGGCTCGGCAACGACATCAGGGTTTCATCAGGGTCTTAGTATCGAAGTGAAGAACACAAATCCACGGGTAGTTCCGAGCCGCTACAGGCGTTGAACTCTCGAAGAAGGAGCGCGTCAATGAAGATAATCGTGCTGGTCAAACAGGTACCCGACACCTACGGCGAACGAAAACTGAACGCAACCACTGGCATCCTCGATCGGGCGGCGAGCGAGCCAATCATCGACGAAATTAGCGAACGTGCGCTCGAGGTGGCGCTGCGCTATCGGGACTCCCACAAGGGCACCGAGGTCGTACTTCTCGGCATGGGTCCGGCCTCCGTGACGGCCGCCCTCCGCAAAGCACTCGCGCTCGGAGCGGATTCCGCGGTGCATGTGCTGGATGATGCGCTCGCGGGAGCCGACATGGGCTACACCGCTGCGGTGTTGGCCGCGGCCACTATCCACACGGGTTATGACCTCGTGATTGCCGGCAACGAGTCCACCGACGGCCGCGGCGGGGTCATTCCATCGATGATCGCCGAACACCTCCAGCGCCCCTCCCTCACCTTTCTCGATTCCTTGGACATCCTCGACGAGCGGGTCAGTGGGGTGCGCAGAACTGAAACCGGAACCGTGGACGCACATGCGGCCCTGCCAGCCATCGTCTCCATCACCGAGCTGGCACCCGATGTTCGCTTTCCGAACTTCAAGGGGATCCTCTCGGCGAAGAAGAAGCCACTGACCGTGCTTGCGCTGGCTGATCTCGGGCTGGACACCGCAGCGCTGTCGAGCCGCGGGCATTCCGTCATCGCGAAGACCGAGCAGCGCCCGTCGCGCACGGCAGGCACGAAGGTCGCCGACGACGGCAACGCTGGTGTCGACCTCGCCGATTTTCTCGCCGCACGCCACCTGATCTAGGCCCCCGGCCACGTACCGCCTGACCCCCCACAAAGGAACAGAAATGCCCAACATTCTTGCCCTCATCGAGCTCTCCAGCGCCGGAGAGATCAGGAGTACCGCCGCAGCCCTGATTGCGGCGGCTGCTGCGCTCGGCACTCCTGTTGCCGTCGTGGCGACAGCACCCGGCTCCGAAACAGCCCTGACCGAGGAACTCGCTATTCTCGGCGCAGCGCAGGTCTTCATTGCCGAAAGCGATCGGGTCGGCGTGCTTCTGACGGCTCCGCAGCTGGAGGCGGTGGTGCAGGCGAACTCCGCGTTCGCGCCCGGTGCCATCTTGATCTCGAATACGGTCGAGGGTCGGGATGTCGCCGCACGGTTGGCAGTACGCCTCCGCGGCGGTCTGGCGATTGATGCAGTTGCAGTGCGCTGGGACGCTGGCCGGGTCATCGCCACCCACTGGGTCTTCGGTGGCGCCTATACCGTCGAGTCGACCATCGAGGGTGGCCCGACGATCGTCACGCTGCGCCCCGGCGCTATTCAGGAGCGCGCCGAAGCGACCAGGCCCGTCGTCACGATTGTGCAGCTGAGCGCCGAGGGGTCGTTGGCCGTCGAGACCAGCCAGTCAGCGGTCATCGATGCCGCCACGGATGCTGCGGTGAGTGCGACGCGACCGGAGCTGCGCGAAGCGAAAACCGTGGTGTCGGGTGGTCGCGGGCTCGGCTCGATGGCGAAGTTCGAGCTGGTCGAGCAACTCGCCGATGTGCTGGGAGCCGCCGTCGGTGCCTCCCGCGCAGCCGTGGACGCTGGCTTCGTACCGCACAGCTCACAGGTCGGCCAGACCGGAACCACCGTGTCGCCACAGCTCTACATCGCGCTCGGGATCTCCGGCGCCATCCAGCACCGCGCAGGCATGCAGACGGCCAAGACGATCGTCGCCATCAACAAGGACGCCGATGCGCCCATCTTTGAGATCGCCGACTACGGCATAGTCGGCGACGTCTTCGTCGTGGTGCCCCAGCTGATCGAAGCCATCCAGGCGCGAGCTTCGTCGTGAGCGGCGGCGCGAAGTCGCTGACCTCCGCCCGGTGGTTCAAGCCGGCAGCGCTCGCGCTCGCGGCCGTCGCGGTGCTCCTGATCCTTGTCCTGGTCGCCAAAGCGCTCCGGCAACAGCCAGCCGTGCAATCATTCCTAATCGATTTTCCGGGCAGATCAGAGCTGCCCGACTCCGCGCCCGTCGGGTTTCCGGCCTGGCTGTCGGTACAGCATTTCGTGAACGTCTTCTTCATCGTCCTGATCATCCGCGCGGGCTGGCAGGTGCGATCCACGTCCCGTCCTGCCGCGTACTGGACGCGCCGGAACAACGGGCTGATCCGCACCAAGGGTTCGCCCACCAGAATCAGTCTGCACCTGTGGTTCCACCTGAGCTTGGGCGCACTGTGGCTGGTCAACGGGATCATCTTCGTCGTGCTGCTGTTCCCAACCGGGCAGTGGATGCGCATCGTGCCGCTGAACTGGGACGTCTTCCCCAACGCGATCTCGGTCGCACTCCAGTACGCCTCGCTGAACTGGCCAACCGACAACGGCTGGGTGAACTACAACAGCCTGCAACTGCTCGCGTACTTCACCACCGTTTTCGTCGCCGCTCCGCTGGCTTTCATCACGGGCGTGCGGATGTCTGGGGCCTGGCCCAGAGCCGCGGTGACACTCAACCGCTTTTACCCGATACTGTTGGCTCGCGCCATCCATTTTCCGGTGATGCTCTATTTCGTGCTGTTCACCATCACGCATGTGACACTGGTGCTCGCAACCGGAGCACTGCGCAACCTGAACCATATGTACGGCGGCAGCGATTCGGAGAATTGGGTCGGGTTCTGGATCTTCGCCGCATCACTCCTGGTCATGGTCGCCGCATGGGTCGCCGCGAGGCCGTTGTTGTTGCGCCCGATCGCCTCCCTCACGGGAACGGTGAGCCGATAGCTGGAATTCGTCGCGTGTTGTAGGACCACCACTGCCAGAGTGGTCAGGCGTGCTGCGAAGCTGTAGGAATCCACCACAAGAATCGTCCGAACTCGCACGATGCAGCACGCTGGCGATTGTGAGCCACTTCAGTCCTCCTCTTTCCGACATCACCTTCGTCCTCGAGCATGTGGTGGGATACCCCGACATCGCCCGACTGCCCGGCTACGAGCACGCCGATCTCGAAACCGTCGTCGAACTCCTCGATCAGTGCGGCGAGTTCATGGCAGAGGTGGTCGCGCCGACCAATCGAACCGGCGACCTGGTGGGCGCCCGGTGGCAGTCGGACGGTTCTGTGCTCACCCCTCCGGGGTTTGCGGATGCCTATCACCAGTACGTCGATGCCGGCTGGGGTGCGCTTCCACTGCCGGAGGAATTCGGCGGCGGTGGGTTCCCGCGAACGATCGGTCTGATCGTGCAGGAGCTCATGACCAGCGCGAACATGGCTTTCGCGCTGTGCCCACTGCTCACCCAGGGGGCAATCGAAGCGCTGGTGCATTACGGCAGCGCCAAGCAGCAGCAGCTTTTCCTGCCGAAGATGGTCACCGGCGAGTGGACCGGAACGATGAATCTCACGGAACCGCAGGCCGGGTCGGATGTCGGTGCTTTGACCACCCGCGCGGTGCAACGCGACGACGGCAGCTACGCGCTCTCCGGGCAGAAGATCTTCATCACGTTCGGTGAACACGACATGGCCGAACAGATCATACACCTCGTGCTCGCTCGCACGCCCGGTTCGCCGGCGGGCACCAAGGGTATCTCCTGCTTTATCGTGCCGAAGTTCCTGATGAATGATGACGGCACCCTTGGTGAGCAAAACGGCGTAAGCGCACTGTCTATCGAGCATAAGCTCGGCATCCACGGCGCACCAACGTGCGTGCTTTCCTACGATGACGCCACCGGTTATCTGATCGGTGACGAGAACATGGGAATGCAGATCATGTTCGTCATGATGAACAGCGCACGGCTTTCAGTCGGCATGCAGGGTCTGGCAGTGGCCGAACGCGCCTACCAGCAATCGCTCGCTTACGCCCAGGAACGTCGCCAGGGGCTCGCGATCGGCGCGGCCAGCCCCGACTCGGCCATCATCGAATTCCCCGACGTGCGCCGGATGTTGATGACGCAGAAGGCACACATCGCCGCACTGCGCCGGATGATGCTGCTGAACGCTGCACATTTCGACCACAGCACGCACGACCCCGACCCGGTTTCGCGTGCGCGGGCCGAGGAGATTGTGGGATTGCTCACTCCGATCTGCAAGTCGTTCGGCACCGACCTCGGAGACGAACTGACTTCCCTTGCCCTGCAGATCCACGGTGGCATGGGCTATATCGAGGAGACGGGCGTTGCGCAGCATTTGCGCGACGCCCGGATTGCGCCGATCTACGAGGGGACCAACGGCATTCAGGCTGCAGACCTGGTCGGCCGCAAGCTGAGCGTGCGCGGTGGAGCGTCGGCTACTGAGTTCCTGGCCGGTATGCGGGAAATCATCGCGGAGCTCGCGGCAGCCGGCGACGCGTTCACGTCCATCCGGGTACAGCTCGACCAGCACTTGGCGTCACTGGAGACGGCCACCGAGTGGATGCTCCGCACCGGTCGTGCGGACCCGAATGCGATGCTCGCCGGTTCCGGCCCATATCTGCGGATGTGGGGCCTGTGCCTTGGCGGATGGCTGATGGCGCGATCGGCGCTGGCCGGTCCGGCCACCGGCGACGCCGCTTTCGCTGAGACTCAGCTGGTACTTGCGCGGTTCTATGCCGAGCAACTCCTGCCGGAATGCACCGCTCTATTGGGTGCGGCAACTGCGGGAGCCGACGATTTGTTCGAGTTGGATGCTGACCAGCTGGCGGACGTGAGCAAACGCCTGGTCGGGTAGCGGCGCTGCCAGATACCCGGACCTGATCGGAGCGCTGATTCGGGCCCCATCCCCGCGCAGGCACTTGGCCGCCACGAGCGCTTAATCCCACCCGTCGAGGGTGACGTGGATGGCGAGAATCGGCTCGTATCTTGCGCGTTCGGCGTACTCGACCAGCCCCGATGCCGTTGAAACGGTTTGCGGGATTTCCGTCAGGCACGCGCAGAAGTCTCCGGACGAGGACAATCTCTGCGCGGTAGCCATGACCTACCATCACTTCGACGGCGTGTGTGGTCAATGGGCCCGGAAATAACAGGCGGTAGGGCGCATTATGGATGTAGTCTTCGCTGAGACACTGCGTCGTACCGTGCTCGCTGTTGACGCGGGCGTCGTTCAGTGTCTCCACCGCGGTCTCGACGAGCGACTGAACGCTATCCTCAACAGCATGACTCAAAACGGCCCATCCGAGTATGAAACTGACATCGTGCGAGTCTTCCCGGACTATGCTCAATCGGTCATATGGTTCAGCGACCCAATGCCCTATTCCGAAACTGAACTCTCAAGCGAACTCGTGGATCGCCTGACCTCGTGGGAGGCACAGTACTACGATGCGCTCACCGACAACTTCGAATGGCGGTCGGTGAACAAGCTGCATGCGTTCAATGCCCAAGGCTTGGAACTCGCGCGGGAGGTATCCAACGAAATTGGACCCGAGTTTTCAGTCGAGTATCGCTCGTTCGAGAATAACGCTGCCATCGCGCAGCTGCACAGCGATGAACCGGCATCCAATTTTTCTGCTGGAGCAGCTTTCAGGGCGCGAGCCGCACACGCACGCGAAGAGTGGGCCGCCACACAAGCGCGGAATGCGGCCACTCCGCCCACAGGAACGGTTGGCTGGTACGCCCGCAGCCCCTCAGGAACGTTCTTCCCGTTAGACGGGACCAAATGATAGGGACGGCCTGCGGCTCATAGCCGAAAACTGATAGTGCGTCAGCTCCAGCCCTGACCGCCTAAACGCCCCGCACACCGACGATTGGAGAGCCGATGTTCACCGGTCTCAGCGCTTTCCCGCATACCCCGCTCCGCGATGACGCCTTCGACGAACCGGCCTACGCATGCCTGGTCGAACGCTTGACCCTCGCTGGAGTCGACTCGATCACCGCGCTCGGGTCAACGGGCTCATACATGTACCTCGATCGAGACGAGCGCCGTCGCGTCGCTCAGGTCACTGTGCAGCATGCCGGCACGGTGCCCGTCATCATAGGAATTGGCGCTCTGCGAACTTCTCAGGTGCGAATGTTCGCGGACGACGCGCAAGAGGTCGGCGCGCATGCGGTGCTGCTCGCCCCCGTCACCTATCAGTCGCTCGGCGACGATGAAGTATTTGGTCTGTTCGAAGACGTCACCGCCGACCTGTCCGTGCCACTCGTGGTCTACGACAATCCCGGCACCACTCATTTCACATTCACCAATGACCTCTACGCGCGGATCGCGACTCTGCCGCACGTGGCATCAATCAAAATCCCCGGCGTTCCTGCCGATCTCAGCAAGGCGGCAGCGCGTGTGCAGGCGATCCGTAACGACATCCCCGGCACCGTAAAGGTGGGCGTGTCAGGCGACAGCTCCGTAGCGACCGGTCTCAACGCCGGTTGTGACGTCTGGTACTCCGTTATCGGCGGCACCCTCCCCACCCCCGCTCTGACGATCACCCGTGCCGCACTCTCCGGCGACCACGCCGGAGCCGTAGCTGAATCGGCGAGGCTGCAACCGCTGTGGGAGCTGTTCGCCGCACACGGCAGCTACCGCGTCACCGCGGCGATCGCGGAATATCTGGGTCTCGTCGCGGCCGACTGCCTGCCCCGCCCAATCCGGGGCTTGGGAACCGCCGCGCGAACGCGTATCACGCAGCTTGTCGACGAGCTGCACCTCGCCGACTAACAGGTGAGTCCACCTGTCAACGGTTCCCCACCGGAGCGCGATGGGTCACTGAAGTAAGCGTCGGCTTCGCGCTCGTTCGCGCGGCGCTCGGCCGAGGCCGTCGCGTACAGAAGCTTCGGCGGGAAGCCGGCCCGACTCAGGCCTCGCTTGAGGTGTCGCGCTGCAGCGTTGGCTTACAGCTCGGACTGATACGTCTTTGGGTCACTCCGCCGGTTGCGCTGCAACTCGTCCCGGCATTTCTTGTTACGCTCGGCCCACTGCCGGGAGATCTGCTTCGTGCGGCGGGGTAAACTTCCCGCCAGCGCTTCGCACGTTCCTTCCCCTCCCCTGGCACGCACCCCAACCTGGTGGTGCCGGCGAGCCTCGCCCGACGCATCGAGTCGCGGTTGAGCTGCCAGATGTGGTCGAGGCGTTCGCACTAGAGTCGACTCAGCTCACGGATCCGGTCGCGGTTCGCCGCCCCATACTGGCGTAGTTTCTCGGCCTCGCGATCAGAGGGCTCACCGACCAAATTGGCGGGTGAGTCGTCTATGGTCGCTCTACTCGGAAGACGGTAAGGCCAGCGTGGTGCGCCTGAGCAGGTCGTCGAACTTCTCTTGCGGGATGGTCATCGTGAGGAATGCGTGCAGGAATGCCGGCCGATCTGCCGTCAGGCCTTCGTGGAACCACTGGGCCAGCCCCGAGTCGAAACCGTCTCAGGTTTATTGCCTGACTTTTACAAGTACAACACCAATCCAATCCGTCTGGCAGAGGGCTACGAACTAAGCCTGTCGCATCTAACCGTTGGGATCGACCCGACGGGCGAGGACACAATGGAGTGAATCGTGAAGAAGAACATGAGACTGATACTCGGAGCGAGTGCAGTCGCGCTGGTCGCCGTATCGCTGGGCGCTGTGCCGGCATCAGCGCATGTCCCAAAACCCGTGCGCGGTAACGTCGTGCTCACCGCCCACCTTACGGAGCTTAACGACTCAGGCGCGTCGGGTAGGGCGTTCGCTGTCGTTCGCGGAGAGACGATCCGGGCGTTCGGGATCCGCGCAAGGGGTCTGACGCCCGATGCTCCGCACGCCCAACACATCCACTACGGGGAACAAGCACAGAACGAATGCCCCACCCTGGCGTTGGACAGCAACGGTGACGGACGACTGAACACAGTTGAGGGTGTTCCGGCCTACGGCCCTGTTGTGGTTTCCCTGAACACCAGTGGAGACACCACACCGGCCAGTTTTCTGGACGTTTCCCGGTTCCCAGTCTCGAAGAATGGCTCCTATAACTACCTTCGGACTGACATTAGATTCACGGACGTGGCCGGAACCGGCTACTCGGGAGCCGACGGGCTCGGCACCGCTGCGCAGATCGCCGAAGCCATCCGCGACGGTGAAGGAGTAGTTGTGATCCACGGAAACGACTACGACGGCAACGGCACATACAACCTCAGCGATCCCGAAGGTGCAAGCGAACTAGACCCCACCCTCCCCGCCGAGGCAACCGACCCCGTCGCCTGCGGAGTCCTGCACTAGCAGCGAGTCGTCCGGCCAAGGATGAGGTCCAGGTGCCGTGCGCCCGCGCAGCGTCGTACGGTCCTGGACCTCATGCTCTGATCGAACGATGGATCAGCCCAACGACAAGTCAAGGTCCGTCCCGATGATAATGTGCTGCCGCATCTTCGCGGCATACGTCAAACATTCGAGAGAGGGCTCCACCCCACGAACTTTCCACACTTGCGCCCCCTGCACCGGGCGACCTCGACGACCTCGACGACCTCGACGACCTCGACGACCGACAATGACCGAAACAACCACGTGCCGCAAAAACCAGTGGTGTTCCGATAGCCAGTCTTCAGCCAGCATGATCGACGACACAGAACCGATTGCCTTCTGAATCTGCCAGGAACACGTAGTCGGCCTCTGCTGCCGCTCGTCCATTCGAGGTGCCGCCGGGTGCCCGGCGATCATGCCAAAAAGCGCTCTACCAAACGTCACGAAGAGCCGATCAGGATGCTCCGAATCGCCTGCGTCAACACGCGGACAATCCAGCCGCCAACCTTGTCATGATGGGCGCGCAGCTGGCGAAAACTCAGCACCGTGTGCTGCATGGCGCCACTGGTTTCTGTCACCTGCACTCCGCGTTCGGCTGGGTCCTTCGTTACTTCGTACCGTACCGAGACCCGGTCGATTCAGGCCATGCAACCGGAGACCAGGGTCCGCTCCGAAAGGTCGGCGAGGTTCCGTCCGGCGTCAGCATCGGTGTCGAGCTGCAACGGGATCGTTCGTCGGCCGGCATAATCGCTGCTCTCTGCGTGGTCAGGCTAGCGTGGATAACCGGCACATACGGCGTACTTGACTACAAATGCCTCGTAGAAAGACCACTCCGCGGGCACAGGACCTCAAAGCACATATTAATGCCGGGCTGGCCGTTCGAGGAAAGGCTCTTCGGGTCGAAAGGGTGTTGGGTGTTAACGCCAACTGAAAACAGGGCCAGAAACGCCAACTGAAAATAGGGCCACCAACCATCATGGAAGGTGATCAAAT
>NZ_PJJK01000077.1:0-27211 GCF_002929785.1 Cryobacterium sp. Y62
CGTGGACTTCCCTTCCGCGAATCACACGCAACAGAGCGTGTTCAGTTATCACGTGAACGGTATCCCGTAGGGGGTTCCCCTCCGACACAGATAACTTCGGTCCTCGCCTGTCAAACGTCAGTGCTGTTAGGTCGGGTTGGTCGTCCGTCGATGGTGCACCCTTGTAGATCCAGGTCCGACACGTCCGTCTGCGACGTTCCGACAGTGAATGAGGGTACGAATCCCCCGCGGTCGCCAACCGTTCCTTTCGTGAAGGTGCACGGCAACTTGTAGCGCGCCGGCGCTATTGCTCGGCCGATCATGCTCCAGCTCCGGGATCCCTTATAACGGAAGCATAACTTTCTGTGCCCAGAAGCATCGCCATGCTGGCCGCGCACATAGTGTCCTAGACACGGAATCAACATACGAAACTCAGGTGAAAATAAGTGAAGAAAACAGCGTTTCTCGGAATCAAAGCCACTATCTTGGGCCTCAGCCTTGCTGTCCTGCCACTGACTGCAGCCGCAGCCACGATGCCGTCCGATGAGGAGAAGTCATCGCCGACCGGCGAACAACCCGAGTCTGCAGGATTTCATGACGTGGCAACGGAGACTTTTAATCGCGGTGGTGATGTCAACGCAGCATTGGCGGAAATTGGATACACGGAAGTGACCGCGCCAACAGCGTCTCCGCGCAGCACCGGGGCTGACGTCAACATGGGAGCAGTGCAAGTCTTCACATCCGGTGGCCCAATCGGTTCATACGGCATTCTCGCAACGTATTCATGGAATGACACGAATGCCAAGTTCTTCGACGGCACGAGCACTGACGTGATGGGAATCAGCTTGAGCGACCCTCGGAATGTTCAGTCCAGTTCCGCGAGTTTCTGCAACACAGCAAATGACTGTATGGGCATCACCAACCCGGAGACCCTCAACCAAAACGGGGTTGCCTATGCCAACTCGGGGGCCGGCAGCGACAATGTTCGCGCAACAGTCGGCCTAACCATCGATCGGGCTGGCCCTTGCGATTTCCAAGCCTTCTCAACCTATAGCCATGGTTGGGACGAAACCGTACTCACCGGCGTAGGTATAGGTCGCGGCTCTGTGAGTGTGAGTTGGAACACCAGCGGTCAGAACTTCGCTATCGCGGGCGGACCCGGTAACTGCGCGTAAGCGCGTCGGCGCAGGGAACCGGCAATGGGTGACATGGACGTAAGGCTTGGACCTCAGCCCCGATTTCCAGAGTTAGACAGATGAAGGGAACTGACTATGCGAAGACGATTCGTCTTTCCAATTGCAATATTAGTGGGAGCGTCACTGTCAGCGTGCACGTCTTCAGGCGAGACGGCACCTGAATCTCAGACCCCCGTCGCCATCACCGTGACGTCGGAATACAACCCTGGAAATCTTGGCGGTGGCGTCACGTGGACGGTTACGGGAGGCGCGGGACGTATACCCGACGACGCCAGCGTGCTGGTCAGTATCGCGCGAACCGGTGCCGAGGTGGTGATGCCGTCAACCGAATCCAGCGACGTGACCGATAGCCTCCTCGAACGTGTGGGGGAAAACCCGGAGGCTGCGCAGGTGATCGTAACCTCCGGCACCAACAGCGGCGAGATCGCATTCGCCCTCAGCGCCACGGGTGAAGATGCGCCGGACGAAATCCCCCGCGTTCACATTGCCCTGATGGATAATATTTCAGGTGATGTGGTCGCTGTTCGCTCGGTGGCTGTCGCAATTATCGATCTGAGCTAAGCCAGCTCACAAGGATGGCTGGTCCGAGATCGATTGAACATGGAGTCCTGCCGAGATTCCGCGCGGCACCTCATCTGGATTCCCCTAAAACGCAGCTGGCATTGGGCCTGTTCCATCACGCTTCCGCTTTGAGCTGTCGCTGTCGCCGTTCGGCTTACGGGCGGTCGCATGAGCGACACGCAAATTTCTCCGAGCGTATGCTCGGCTGCATGGGTTCGATACCCCCGATCCGCAAGACGCGAAGCACCGTCATCATCCTGGCGGCCGCGGTCCTCGCTGTCGCTGGCCTGGCGCAAGTTTTGCTTCGGATCGCTGAGGGGGAGGGCGAGCCGGGTGACATATTCGTGTTGGTACTCGGTGCCATTCAGTTCATCTGCGGGCTAGCGGCGTTCATCTATTACGGTCGTCGCCGCTATCTGCAAAAATTTGCGCTCGACAAGTCTCAGGATGACTCGCCTGAAAGCTAGCGCGCGATCCGCCATCAGCAACCCGTGAGGGTCCCGACAGCCCCCATCCTCCGGGGTCGGTTTCACCGGGCTTCGCACCGCCCGCACCGCAGCAATCGGCGCAGGGCTTTATTTAGTTTGGCCGTCGTGCGCTCGGCCACCGCACCACCGCCGTGTAGAAGTCAGTCACTTTCTTGGCAGGCCACGCGCACCTTGCGGGAATACGATCTTTCTCTATCGGGCTTCCCGTCACGTCGGCAGCCCGCGACGCACCGCCTCACAGCAGCGTCGAAGCATCGCTGCACCACAGATTGACGCCGCTGCGATGCGGCGGCTAATCGTTAAATTGTGACCCCGACGACACCGTTTCTCATCCAGCTAAAGCACACAGGGAGCATCAATGAGCACTGACGACCAGACCAACACATGCAGTTTCCACATGAGCGGTGCGCTGCCAGCAGGTGGCGACGACCTCGGTGGCACCTTCGGTCAGTCGCCGACCCTGGACAGTTGGTACCCGCAGCGTCTCCGGGTTGAGCTTCTCCACCGGAACGGCGTAGACGCCGATCCGCTCGGCGCGGACTTCGACTACGCGGCGGCTTTCGCCACGATCGACCTCACGACGCTCAAGTCGGACATTAAGCGACTGCTCACCACATCGGTCGACTGGTGGCCGGCGGACTACGGCAACTACGGTCCACAGATGATCCGAATGGCGTGGCATGCCGCCGGCACGTACCGAATTGCCGACGGCCGTGGCGGAGCGGGCACCGCGATGCAGCGGTTCGCACCAATCGGAAGCTGGTGGGACAACGCCAACACCGACAAATCACGACGACTCCTACAGCCGATCAAGCACCAGTACGGCAACGCTCTGTCGTGGGCCGACCTGATGGTCTTGACCGGCAACTGCTCCCTCGAGTTGATGGGCCTGCCGACGTACGGCTTCGGTGGTGGACGACTCGATGCGTGGGAACCGGACGACGGTACCTGGTGGGGCCCGGAGGTCTGGAACCCGCACGCGGTCGCGAGCCCTGACGAGATGGTGACCCGCGACGAACGCTGGCATGGTCAGAACGGCGACGCGGGCTACGACTTGCAGAGCCCCCTGGCCGCGTCGCACCAGGCGCTCGTCTACGTCAACCCTGAGGGGCCCTATTCGAACGGCGACCCGCTGGGCTCAGCACGCGACATTCGCATCACGTTCACGCGGATGGCGATGAACGACGAGGAAACGGTGGCATTGATCGCCGGTGGCCACGCGTTCGGTAAGAGCCACGGCCAGGTACCCGCATCCGACATCGGACCATCACCCGAGAAAGCCCCGATCGAGTCGATGGGGCTCGGTTGGCACAACCCGGTGGGTACCGGCAGTGCCGAGCACACTTCGACCAACGGCATCGAGGGCAGCTGGTCTCCGAACCCGACACAGTGGGACAACACCTACCTCGAGAACCTGTTCGCGTACGACTACGAGCAGACGAGAAGCCCGGCCGGCGCGCTGCAGTGGACACCGACTGACTCGGATGCGCCGAAGACTCCGGACGCCCACGTACCCGGTCAGATGTACCCGCTCATGATGATGACCTCGGACATCGCACTCAAGGTCGACCCGGAGTATCGGGCCATATGCGAGCGTTTCCTGGCCGACTTCGATCTGTTCACCCTCGCGTTCTCGAAGGCCTGGTACAAGCTCACGCACCGCGACATGGGGCCGAAGCACCGGTACCTCGGCCCGGAGGTCACCATCGCCGACGACCTGCTCTGGCAGGACCCGCTCCCGGACGCAGCAGGATCCTCACTCGACGAGGCCGACGTGGCAGCGCTCAAGGAAGCCGTCCTCGCGACCGGGCTGTCCGTGTCCGACCTCGTGTACACGGCGTTCTCCGCCGCCTCTACCTACCGCGACAGCGACAAGCGCGGAGGGGCGAACGGTGCCCGCCTGGCCTTGTCGCCGCAGAAAGACTGGGCGGTCAACCGACGCACCGTCCCAGTCATCGACGCGCTGCGGAACGTGCAGGCGGCTTTCACGGCGACGTCGGGCGGACGGAAGGTGTCTCTCGCCGACCTTATCGTCCTCGCCGGCAGCGCCGCCGTGGAGCAGGCGGCACGGGCGGCAGGATCTGACGCCAGCGTGCCGTTTACGCCAGGCCGTGTCGACACGACGCAGGAGTTGACCGACATCGAGATGTTCGAGTGGCTGCGACCCATTGCGGACGGGTTCCGCAACTTCGTGTCCGAGCGCTTCGAAGAGTTTGCTCCGGGCGTCGCGCCCGAGGCGGCATTCCTCGACAAGGCGAACCTGTTCACTCTCACCGCACCGGAGTGGACTGTCCTGCACGCCGGGCTCCGCGTGCTCGGCAGCAACTGGGACGGGTCCGACGTGGGTGTGCTCACGGATCACGTCGGAGCCCTGACGACCGACTTCCTCGTGAATCTGACCGACACCGACCTCATCTGGACCAAGGACGACGAGACCGCGATGACCTTCACTGGTCGGGTTCAGGCGACCGGCGAGGCTCGCTGGAGGGCCTCCCGGAATGACCTGGTATTCGGCTCGAACGCGCAACTGCGGTCGATCGCCGACGCCTACGCGGGCAGCGACGGGCACGAGCGGTTCGTCCGCGCATTCATCCGGGTCTGGTCGAAGGTCATGATGCTCGACCGCTACGACGTCAAAGGCCACAAGCGTTACGGGGCGATGGCCGCCTGACCCTCCAAGCCGTCGAGGCCTTGACCGAACGACGCTTGAGGCCGCGAGCCGAACGTTGCACGGATTGATCAGGCTGGGGACGGCCAAGGAACCTCCGCGGGCAGCACGTGGTCGACCACACTCGCACCTCGACGGCCTGCGAGGGTGGACGGGCCGCTATGCCCTGGAAGCCGGTGCCCCCACTCGTAGAGACGCCGGCCGGATTTGCTTTGGCCTCGGGTCGCGAGAGGGTGCCGCTGATGTTCTCTGTGGCGGCTCGTAAGGCCTGAGCCTTCCGGGGACATGTCCCGCTGAGGAATGCGCGTGACCGGTAGAGGTTCGGTTTGCGGGCGTTCGTGAGCAAGCCAGCCGCGCGTTGGCTTTCCCATACAGTGAGGGCATGTCCCAAAATGTTGTCTTGATCCGTTCTGCTGAGCTTTCCAATGTGGCTCAGTATGCCTACGCTGCAACAGCTCCCGCTGAGGCGCGCCTCATCTTCCTGGCCGGCGCCTGCCCGCTCAATCTCGATGGCAGCACCGCAGGAGTCGGAGACTACTCGGCGCAGGCCAGCAAGGCGATGGAAAACCTCGTTATTGCCCTGCACGCAGCGGGCGCCCGACTCGATGATGTCCTGAGCACACGAGTCCTCGTCGCCTCCTCTAATCAGAGCGACCTCGTCAAGACCTGAGCAGTCGTTCGCGAGGCCTTTGGAACGCATGACGTACCGAGCACGCTCATAGGCGTCACCGTCCTCGGGTATACGGATCAGCTCGTCGAGATCGAAGCCGTCGCTGCTGTGATCGACTGACGAGGCCGTCCCGCAGGGGTTTCGGCTTACGGGCACGACGTTTCGAGGGCCGCGTCGGCAATCCGAGTCAAGCAAGCTCGAATCAGGGCTGCGAGATCAGAAAGTGCGCGACGACTGTCAGGGCCAGGATTATCGGCACAGCGAAGACGGTACTTCGGGACATACCGCCCAGCCACCGGTTTGCTCTGGGCCGAAGCAGCAGCCCGACGATGACAGTCGCGAGCAGCGCGAAGAGGATACCTGCGCTAATCAGCGACGCACGAAAAGGTAATGACTGTGGTGGGCACACCGCTGGAAGACTGGCCGAACAGGCCCAACCGGGCAGGACCGGCTGCGCCATCCAAAGCACTAGCAAGCCCAGAAAGACGACGCAAGCTGCGACTACAGGTGAGCGCGTGGCGCCGCGTGTCTTGTTGGACATGTCGCCAGACTATCGATCAGGCACTCCTGTTGCACGACGACCACGGCGTCGCGGCCGTCCCCGAAGAACTGTATGTTCTGAGTGCAAGCGCTATATGCGTCGCGCATTTCTGCATTGCGCATGATGCCAGCCTATGTAACCGTCCCACTGAACGTTCCCCTTGCGGGGGAGCCACAGCAGGTCGGGTTTCCGAGTGGAGGTTCTACCGGCGGCGAAGTATTAGCCGAACTCGCTCAAGATGGCGTGCACGGTCCATGGTTGTCCACCGCTGTTGTTGGTCCACGTCACCGAAAGTGCGCACCATGCAATGACCCACGACCGCACCACGTCAACGTCGAGCCCCGAGTGCTCGCTGACGATCGCTAGGCGGCGGTGAAAACGAGACAACGCCAAGTCTGCAGTGGGGTTGCAGAAGATATTGGCGTAGTCGAAGGCGCGGTGACCAAAGATGCCCTTCGGGTCTATGGCCAGCCAGCGGCCATCGAAATCAAGAACATTGCCGTGATGGACGTCGCCATGGAGAACCACCTGGCCCTCCGTGTCCGAGGCCTCCAGCAACTCCCGCGCCATGGCTGCCACTCGCGCCAGGCTGCCGGCCTGCAGTCGTGCTGCGTCGGTGCCGATGAGGTCGTGAAACCATTGCGACAAAGGCACCACCTCAGCGGGCGGCGCCGAAATAGCAGAGGCGCTGTGGAGAGACGAGATGGTTCCGCAGAGGATGTGGGTGACCTCATCATCAAGACCTGTCTGGCTCATCGTGGTCAAGTCACGATGCCCGGATGCCCGACCCATGAGAACGGCCTGGTCGTTGACCTCATACACCTCCGCTGCGGCCGAGCCTGCCCACCAAGCCAGGACGGGGCCACCGCGGCCCTCTTCGGCGATCCGAGCGACCTTGAGCATGACGTCTCGATTATGCCAGCGCCCCGGAACCAACCAGCTGGAGGGCGTCGTCACCGTTTCGCCGTGTGGCTGGATAGCCCAGCGATCTAAATAGATTGGCACTGTTCCCGCAACCCAATCCACGAGCACGATTGTACGGGCTGACACGCAAACCCGTCAGTTCCCGCCACTACGCTTGGGAAACGCCCGCGTCGCGTGAGACGTTCGGCTACCGAGACTCCGCGGATGGTTCGCGTACCCGACGGATCAGGTTCACGACTAGCAAGACGGAATCAGCGGTCATGCCGGCTGCGCGACGATCTCCGTTACGGCGGTGCTTCGTAGCCTGAGCCAGCTCAATTGCTGCGCGCACGACCTTGCGCAGTTCCGCACTTTCTGCGCCCGCCAACTCCGCCTCAGCCACTGTCCCGAGCCGAACCTTCGTGTTCGAGACGGGTGGCTCATCCTCGCCAGCCTGACCGTGACGAGAATAGTCGTATGCGGCCGAAGAAAGTGCTTCGAGTACAGCCACTGCGTCGTTACCGACGTTCGAGTAATCCTGTTCCGTGCGAGCGTTTTGGAAGTGCCGGCGCATTTCATTCAGTTCCTCGTCTACCCGCCGCCACCCTGTCGCCTTCCTCGGAGAAATCGGATCGGCCAGCGCTCCTGACAGGGCATCCGTTTCACGAGCGTCGAGCACCTCATGGAGCGCATCGAGCTGCCCGTCGACCATGTCCCGCCGAGCCTGCCAACTTCCGTGGCCATCGTTGGCTCGCCAGTACTTGCGGAACGTCTCGAAATCGCGAAACGGCGGATCGAACGAATCGATTCCCAATCGTGCGAGAACTGCTTTCAATGCGCGGATGAGAAGCCGGGAGTCCTCGTTGCTCAGTGGCGATCCTGAAGTGCCGTACGCATCGAACTCGTCGTGCACGACACGAGCAAGCGGCACCGCGATCTCCAAGTCACCACGATCATCGTCGGGACCGTGGAGTAAGCCTTTAAGGAGTGGCATGTCAAGAGCTGACTGCTGCGTAACCTCGGCGCCCCACGCATTCGTCACCACCTCTTCGCCGGCCAGGTAGAAGTCCCACGTTCGCATGGTGCTCATCCTAGCCAAGGGCTCACCGCCCGTCGTTTCACCTAGCGATCGGCTTTCGGAACGATGAGGCGTCCCGGTGATCGTTCCGCTTCCGGGAATGAATTAAACCGTTCGTGGCGCCGGCGTCACTCGTTCAGGCTGCCCCAGATCCTTCGCACCAGCGGAGCAGTTCTCCACCCCCTGTCGCCCGAACCGTGGACGGTGTACACATGTCCCATGCTGATTCACGATGTCGCTGCGGCCGAAAGCGCCCCCTCATGACGAGGGTCATTCGGGAAAACCCTTTGTTGCTCCTTGAGCGGCCGCAGCTGTGCTCTAAACGAGCCCTCCCCGCCTGCAACGCATCATCGGAAGTTCCGGACGCTCTCACAGGACACTTGTCCTCGCGGCGGACGCCAACCAAACCCGGAACTGCAGTCACAGCCGCACAGGAGGAACGCTCTGGGCCAAAACGCTGTACTGACGAGGCTCGCACCATTTGCTCACGAACGGCACTCGGCGCGACCATAGCTGCTGGTGGAGAAATCACCGAGGAGGCCCACCGGTGTTAGACCGCACCGTCCTCGCCCGTGCCCTCATCGCCGTGGGCCTGCTGCTCGGCATAATTGTTCTCATT
Organism: Cryobacterium sp. Y62; assembly: GCF_002929785.1. Lineage (NCBI taxonomy): Bacteria > Bacillati > Actinomycetota > Actinomycetes > Micrococcales > Microbacteriaceae > Cryobacterium > Cryobacterium sp. Y62. The sequence goes on from NZ_PJJK01000077.1 coordinate 8,704, forward strand.
GGTTCACTCGTGAACGGATTTGTTTACGGAATTATTGTGGGCGCATTTCTCTTGGCAGGATCGATTGTCGGCCTGCTCGTCACACGACAGTCCTGACTAATTGACTCAGCTGCACAGTGAGCACCTGGCTGTCGCTGCCAGCCCAATCGATCCAAACGTTCACGGCTTGAACTCCATCCCCTCGAACTCAGTGATAAGCGCTCCACGTCCTGACCCGCAGAGGGTTCCTCTTGCGCGCCATCCTGAGCCTTAAGCACCGAGCAGCGCGTGTTGCAAGCCGATTCGTATCTAAGGTGTCTCGTAACCAAAGCGTGTCGAAACCCATGGGATATGCGACAGTCATCACTGTGTCGCAAATGAGGCGTGACTCGGACAGACATATTTACCGGGCGGGACATCCGGACAACATCGTTGATGATTGCGTGACGTCCGATCAGCGATGGGCCGACGGGTCGTTGGTTGACGGGTCGCGGGCGCTAAGGTGTGCGACAGGGCCACAGACGGACGTCAGCCTTAATTTCAGAAAGACCCGAGAGACCTCCCAGACACTCGCCCTCATGCGAGGTTCGGCTGTACCGCCCTCCGAGGATATTGTTTCGCGGACTTCTCGTTCAGTTTTCGTTTGTCATTTTTTTGGCCACTCGCGGAATGTCGCACGGTGAGATTGACGAGGCGAAGCGCCAATTGGGACGATTTTCTGACGTCTTGGTGCTGCACTTTGGAGCATCGAACTTGTCAGTGGCCAGCGCCGAGGTTTCCGGCCAGGCGACTGTGCAGCTCGGTGCTGGCCTTGTTAAGCCCCTCGATGACGACGTGCTTGTCGTGGCGCTCGTACTTGTAGGTGATCGCGTCGAGGGTGGCGACCGTGGAGGCGTCCCAGATGTGGGATGCGGACATGTCGATCACGATGCGGTCGGGATCGTCGGCGTACTCGAACTGCGTCATCAGGTCATTGCTGGAGGCAAAGAACAGGGCGCCTGTGACTGTGTAGTAGGCGGTGGGTACGGGCTGGTTGAGTTCGACGGTGCGTTCCACCCGGGCGAGGTGGGCGACCCGGCGGGCGAAGGCGACCATGGCCACGATCACGCCGACGACGACGCCGATGGCGAGGTTGTGGGTGAGGACGATGACGACGACCGTGGCGACCATGACGGTCGTCTCGCTCTTGGGCATCCGTTTGAGCGTTGACAGACGGATGCTGTGCCAGTCGAACGTGAGGTACGACACGATGATCATCACGGCGACCAGGGCGGCCATGGGTACAACAGCGAGCACGTCGCCGAGGCCGAGCACGAGCACGAGTAGAAAGACTCCGGCGAGGAAGGTGGAGATGCGGGTGCGGGCACCGGAGGCCTTCACGTTGATCATGGTCTGGCCGATCATGGCGCAGCCGCCCATGCCGCCGAAGATGCCGGACATGACGTTGGCGACGCCCTGACCCCAGGTTTCGCGGGTCTTGTTGGAGTGGGTGTCGGTGATCTCGTCGACGAACTTCGCGGTCATCAGCGACTCGAGAATTCCGACCAGGGCCATGCCGAGGGCGTAGGGGGCGATGATCGTGAACGTGTCCCAGTTGAGCGGAACGCTGGGAAAGAACAGCTCGGGCAGGCTCTGCGGGAGTTCGCCTTGGTCGCTGATGGTGGGCACGTTGATGGCGATGACGACGGTCGCGACGGTGAGAACGACGATGGCCACGAGCGGGGCGGGGATCACCTTGGTGATGCGCGGCATCACGATCATGATGATGAGGCCCGCGGCAACGAGCGGGTAAACCATGAACGGCACGCCGAGCAGCTGGGGGAGCTGGGCTGTGAAGATGAGGATGGCGAGGGCGTTGACGAAGCCGACCATGACGCTGCGCGGAATGAAGCGCATGAGCTTCGCGACGCCGATCAGGCTCAGCACGATCTGGAACACGCCTGCGAGGATGACGGTGGCGATGAAATAGTCCATGCCGTATTCGCGCGCCACCGGGGCGATGACGAGGGCGATCGCGCCGGTGGCGGCGGTGATCATGGCGGGGCGGCCACCGACGAAGGCGATGGTGACGGCCATCACGAACGAGGAGAACAGGCCGACGCGCGGGTCGACGCCGGCGATGATCGAGAAGGCGATCGCCTCGGGGATGAGCGCCATGGCCACCACGAGGCCGGCGAGAACTTCGCGGGTGAGCAGGCGGGGCGTGCGCAGTGCGGNAGGGGAACGGACCTCACGGAGAAGCCGAATGAATGGGAGTCGGCGACAGTGCCACATTGATCTTCGCAAGGTTACCTTAACGTAAGGGTCTATCGGTCCTGGCAGCACAAATCGGTCGAGCCCCCGTCATGCGACGGGGGCTCGACCTGATGAGGCAGTGGTGTGCCGGGTTAGTGGTCCGAGCCCATGTTGCCGGCGAGGCGGGCGTGCAGCAGGCTGCTCGCTTCGTTGAGTCCCTCAATCGTCACGGTCTTCTCGTGGCGACCGTACTTGTAGGTGATGTCGTCGAGGGTGGCGACGGTGGAGGCATCCCAGATGTGCGAGTTCGTCATGTCGATGACGATGCGGTCAGGATCGTCGAGGTAGCTGAACTGCGTCTTCAGATCGTTGCTGGAGGCAAAGAACAGGGCGCCGGTGATCGTGTAACAGGCGATGGGACCAGTCTCGTCGACGGTAAGGCTGCGTTCAACCTGGGCGAGGTGGGCGACGCGTCGGGCGAAGGCGACCATAGCGATGACGACACCGATCACGACGCCGACCGCGAGGTTGTGTGTAGCGACGACGGCGACAACGGTGAAGACCATGACGGTCGTCTCGCTCTTGGGCATCCGCTTCAGCGTGCTCAAGCGGATGCTGTGCCAATCGAAGGTCAGCACGGACACGATGATCATGACCGATACCAGTGCGGCCATGGGCACAACGGATAGCACCGGGCCGAGGCCCAGCACGAGCACGAGCAGAAAGGCGCCGGCGAGGAAGGTAGAGATGCGGGTGCGGGCACCGGACGCCTTGACGTTGATCATGGTCTGGCCGACCATTGCGCAGCCGCCCATGCCCCCGAAGAAGCCGGAGAGCATGTTGGCAACGCCCTGGGCCCAGGACTCACGGGTCTTGTTGGAGTGGGTGTCGGTGCTCTCGTCGACGATCTTGGCGGCCATCAGCGACTCGAGGATTCCGACCATCGCCATTCCGAAGGCGTAGGGAGCGATGATCGTCAACGTTTCCAGGTTGAGCGGGATGTTGGGGAAGAATATCTGCGGAAGCGTCGTGGGAAGTTCGCCCTGGTCTCCAATGGTGGGGACATTGATCGATACCACGACGGTCAACACAGTGAGTACGACGATTGCGACGAGCGGCGCGGGAACTACCTTGGTGAAGCGCGGCATGACGACCATGATGATGATGCCGACCGCGACGAGCGGGTAGACCATGAACGGGACGCCCAGCAGCTGCGGCAGCTGCGAGGTGAAAATCAGGATGCCGAGGGCATTGACGAATCCGACCATGACGCTACGGGGAATGAACCGCATGATTTTGGCGACGCCGATGAAGGCGAAGACAATCTGGAAGACACCCGCCAGGATCACGGTAGCGATGAAGTAGTCGATGCCGTAATCACGCGCGACCGGGGCGATCACGAGCGCAATGGCTGCTGTCGCACCGGTGATCATGGCGGGGCGGCCACCGAGAAAGGCGATCGACACGGCCATGATGAAGGTCGAAAAGAGGCCGACACGCGGGTCCACACCGGCGATGATGGAGAAAGCAATCGCCTCGGGGATGAGGGCCATGGCCACAACAAGGCCGGCGAGCACTTCCCGAGTAAGGATGCGTGGTGTGCGCAGAGCTTTCATCACGGTGGGATCGGCTTTATACCGATTCTTCTCCGTGGTTTTTTCAATGATGGCCATGGGGCCTTCCTGGAGCGGGACACACGAGTGGTGTCAAATGAATAGAGAAGTGAATGTGGGCGCCCCATCGCGCACCTCCACCAGTCATCAGGGACAATGGTGGGAGAGTGGGCTCACATGACAATGTCAGCCGACTTCTGCAACACTACTCTAACGTTAGGGTTGATTGCTAATCCGTTCGAGAAAAGGTATCAACTATGACTTCCCAAGCCACCACGGGCACCATGCACATTGGAGAGCTCGCCGAGAAGACCGGTCTCTCACTGCGCACCATTCGTCACTATGACGAAATCGGGCTGCTCAAGGCCTCCGGTCGTACCGAGGGTGGTTTTCGCCTCTATACGCAGGAAGATCATTCTCGGCTGATCTTGATTCGACGGATGAAGCCGCTGGGGTTCTCTCTCGAAGAGATGATGGCGCTGTTGAAGATCATCGACACGCTGCAGGGCGGCGTGGCTGGTTCGGACAATCCGGATGTCCGCGCGGAGCTTGACACCTTCATTGCACAAGCGGTTGAGCGTCGGCAAAAACTCCAGGACCAGCTGGGAATGGCCGACGAGTTTCTTGAGGTTCTGCGCACTCAGTAGGGCCGGGCGGTCGCGCTAGGTGCGCTGCGGCGGTCGCACGAAGAGGGCGACGCCGATGATGATTACGGGAACAAGTGCCAGCGCCAGCGCAGGCGTGGTGAAGCTGCCGGTCAGGTCGAACCCGAGCGAGAGCGCGACCGGACCGAAAGCCGTCGACGCGAGGCCGATTGCCGTAGCGACTCCTCGGATATTGCCAATGTGTGCCAAGCCGTAATAGCGCACGTATGAGGCGGCTTCCATACCGCGCAGGCTCCCGCCGGCGGCACCAAGAACGAGGCCATAGACGATGGCCGCCACTCCGCTGCTCACCCACGGCAGCATAATAAGAGACGCGGCCAGCGTCACCATGGAAAACACGATGAAAACCTTGGGGCTGACCCGGTCGACGAGGCTGCCCGTGATCAGGGTGGCTAGGATCCCGGTCACGGTCTGCGGTAGAAAATTCGCCGCCGCCTCGAGCGGGGTCAGGCCCTGGGCGCCTAAAATGGCGATTTGATGAAACGCCAGCGCCGTTGTCAACATGCCCGAGGTTGCCAGGCTTGCAGCGATGACCCAGAACATGCCCGATCGGATGGCCTCCGGCAGCGTCCACGATTCTTTCTGAATGGTGAGTTGAGCCGTGGAGGGGGTCGATTCCGGATCGACGGCGGGGGCGCGTTTGGGAAAGACCAACGCCAGCGGAATGACCACCACAGCCACAAGCACCGCTTCCCACCGCCACGCATCGTAAATACCAACGGATGCGATCAGCCGCTCCACAAAGATCGGTGCGAGTGAGATGCCGGCCGAACCGATGGCACTCGCAATGCCGAGGGCCAGCCCGCGCCGATGGTGGATGGCCCGTGCAACCGCGGTGGTCGCGGCCAGGGTAAGCGCGCCCTGGCCGGCCATCCGAACACCGGTGAAGCCGGCGGTGAGTCCGATGATCTCGCCAACGAAGCTGAAGGCCAGAAGGATGACGGCAAAGCTAAGGCCAATCACGACCGTGACGGACCGTGCTCCCCATCGATCCAACGCCCGCCCAACAAACGGCTGCACGGACGCGCCAACGAGCGTGCCAATGAGATAACTGAGCGAGACATCCGTTCGCGACAGTCCCAGGTCGGCTATCAGGGGATCCGTGAAGACGGAGAGACCGGCAGTCTGGCCGGGGGCCGTCATGACCGAGATCAGCCCGGCGGCACCGATGAGGGCCAGCCAAGACCACGAGATTCGTGGGCGTGGGCGCGGCGCTGCCTCGCGGTCGGACGACGCAGAGAAATGGGGGGAGTGCGGTGTAGAAGACACGGAAGCTTTCACAAGAATGGAGCAGACGGCGCGCCAGCAGTGCGTTAGCTGCGACGTGGGAAAAGAGCGCATCTGGAAGGTTCGAACAGCTTTCGAATGGTGAGCGACACGCAAGCCCACCTACACTCTACTCTCACGTGAGAGGAAGGTGACCGATGGTGGATAGAAGATTGCTTTCAGTTCATACTCTTCCCTTACGTCACGGTAGAGTTGATGTAGGTGGTTGACAGAAAACTACGCGGTCCCTGACCTGATCGCGGCCCCTACTTCCCCGTTCTAGGTTCCCGAGAGGAGCACTTCATGTTCATCCATCCCCTCGCCCGTACCGACCAGCACCTGATTCAGGATTTCATGCTGACCAAGATCACCCTCCTGCTGGCCCGCCACGCGGAACATGCGGAGTGGAAATTTGAACTCACAGCAATGGACGACAAGTCCCGCGAAGGATCGTCGCAGGGACACACATTCCTCTTCATTTACACCGTTGCGCGATACTACATCGCGGTCAGGCGCGCCCACGCGGAATCCAACACCTCCGAGACCGGTCCAGATCGCGACGAGTCAACATTCTTCGGCGACTTCATCGATGCTGTCGCCAGCAACGACCCTAAACGAGCGTTGACACGGTGGTTCTCCACCGACATCAGCGCCGAAACCGATATCGCCGCTCCGGCAATCCGACAACTCGCCTTTGAATTTCTCGACCGGCTCACCATGCCAGCACCGGATTTCATTGCCAGTGACGTGGCCGATTTCCTGCCCGACCCATACGAACCTGACCATTGCGTGGGCTGACGCCCGCGCCCCAAGAAAAGAGCTCCATGAGCACCCATCCACTGTCCCTTGCCGCACCGCCCGCACTTCCGGCGCGCGGCCTGCGCATCATCCCGCTCGGCGGTCTCGGCGAAATCGGCCGTAATATGACCGTGTTTGAGCACAAAGGCAAACTGCTCGTCATCGACTGCGGGCTGCTGTTCCCAAAAGACATTCAGCCCGGAATTAATGTGATCCTGCCCGATTTCTCGATCTTGCGTGGCCGGCTCGAGGACATCGAAGCCATTGTCCTCACCCATGGCCACGAGGACCACATCGGCGCTGTGCCCTACCTGCTCAAGGAACGCGGCGACATTCCCGTCATCGCCTCCAAGCTGACCCTCGCCTTCGTCGGAGCAAAATTTCAGGAACACCACCTGCATCCCCCGGTCGTTGAAGTCAAGGAAGGCGAACGCCGCTCTGTTGGTCCCTTCGACCTTGAATTCCTGGCCGTAAACCATTCCATCCCCGACGGCCTCGCCATCGGCATCCGCACAGAAGCCGGACTGATCGTGCACACCGGCGACTTCAAAATGGATCAGTTCCCCCTCGACAACCGGCTCACCGACCTGCCCGGTTTCTCCCGGCTCGGCGACGAAGGCATCGACCTGCTGCTGATCGACTCGACCAACGCCGTTGTGCCCGGATTCACCACACCCGAAGCCGACATCGGCCCCGCCATCGACACCGTGTTTCGCAGCGCGCTACGACGGATCATTGTCTCCAGCTTCGCCAGCCACGTCCATCGCATCCAACAGGTGATCGACGCGGCCGTGCGCCACAACCGTAAGGTGGCCTTCGTCGGCCGATCCATGGTGCGCAACATGGGTATGGCCGCTGAACTGGGGTATCTGCGCATCCCAAAGGGACTGCTCGTCGATGTCAAGGCACTGGAGCGAATGAAAGATGACCAGGTCGTTCTCATCTGCACCGGCTCACAGGGAGAACCTATGGCAGCCCTGGCGCGCATGGCGAACCGTGAACACACCATCCGCATCGGAGAGGGCGACACCGTTCTCTTGGCCAGTTCGGTCATTCCCGGAAATGAAAACTCCATCTACCGAGTCATCAACGGACTGACCCGCTGGGGCGCCAACGTCGTGCACAAGGCCAACGCCACAGTCCACGTGTCCGGGCACGCCAGCGCGGGCGAACTCGTCTACTGCTACAACGTGATGCGCCCCACCAACGTGATGCCCGTGCACGGTGAATGGCGCCACCTCACCGCCAACGCGGACCTGGCCGTGCGCACCGGAATCAGTAAAGACCGCGTTCTCGTCGTCGAAGATGGCATCGTGGTTGACCTGGTCGATGGCCGCGCCACCGTTGTAGGCCGAGTACCGGCCGACTACGTACTGGTCGACGGCATGACCGTCGGAGGAGACGCAGCAGAAGCGATGGAAGATCGTCGACTCCTCGCAGAAGACGGTGCCATTACCGTTCTGGGCATTCTCAACACCAAGACGGGACGCCTGGCCGAACCGGTGGAATTCATCACCCGCGGCTTCAATCACGATGCCGGCTGGGCAGCCAATGCCGCGCAGATCATCGACAAGGCCATAGTCGCAGAAACCCGGAACAGCGCTCTCGACGGAGCAGCTCTCGAGCGGATCTTCTCCGAGAGCGTGACCCGATGGATGCAACGCAAGTATCGACGCAACCCGGTGATCACGGCGGTCGTCGTTGACGCCTAGCGCTTAGCGGGAGCCAGGAACGCGATCGGCCCGGCACATCACGTGTGCTGGGCCGTTGCTATGCTCGCCGGTGACTCACCTTCAGCGACGTTTATCGCCGCGGGCTGCGTCCTCGACGGACTCCTTCTCGACGGACGGGCTGAGGTTCTCCAGCACGATATCCGGGAACTCTTGAGCGACAGCCTGAAACCGCCAGGGGGTGCTGAACAGGGCCAAGAGGGTGTTGTCGGATCGGGTGAGTACTTCCACCTGGCGCAGGGAACCCAGTCTGCCCGCGCTTGCGCGATCGGTGCGGCGCGCGATTTGGTAGGGCAACGTTTCCATGCGGATATCAGCACCAAAATCGTGCGTCATGCGTTCCTCAACGACGTCGAACTGCATTGGACCCACGGCCCCGAGTACCGGAGCCTGGTCGCCCCGCAGGTCGGACCGCATGACTTGAATGACCCCCTCATGGTCGAGCTGATCGATTCCGCGACGGAATTGCTTGTGCTTGCTGGTGTCGGCGGGGCGTACGGCACGAAAATACTCGGGGGCGAACACCGGCAGGGGCGGGTATTCGACGGGTTCGGAATCATAGAGTGAATCGCCCACCCGAAGAGAGGCTGCGTTGATCAACCCGACGATGTCCCCGGGCCAGGCCTGCTCCGCCATAGTGCGTTCCCGCCCGAACATCTGTTGCGCATACTTCGTGGCAAACGGACGGCCGGTCGATGCCTGCGTTAGAACCATCCCGCGGTGGAACATGCCCGAACACACCCGCACGAATGCGACGTGGTCACGGTGCGAGGCGTTCATGCCGGACTGAACCTTGAAGACAAAGCCGGAGAAGTCACCGTTGACGGGCCGTTGTCGACCGGTGATATCTGCCCGCGCCAGAGCGGGCGGAGCGAATTCCACGAGAGCGTCCAGCAGCTGGTGGACACCAAAATTGAGGACGGCAGCGCAAAAAAGCACCGGCGTGGTCGTCGCGCGAAGAAAAAGTGCCTCGTCGTGGTTGTGCCCTTCGGCATGAAGTAGTGCTGATTCTTCGGCAGCATTAGTCCAATCCTGGCCGAGTTCCGCGGCAGCGGCCGTCGCCGTGGTACGAGCTTCACTGGCGGCGGTCGCGCCTCCTGGGGTTCGGGTGAAACGCACAAATCCGGGGGATTGTCGATCCAGAACTCCATGAAATTCGCCGGCGAGCCCGACCGGCCAGGTGAGCGGTGTGGGCACAAGCCCGGTGCGGTCCTGGATCTCGTCCATGAGATCCAACGCGGACTTTCCCGGGCGATCCCATTTATTGATGACCGTGATCACGGGCAGGCCGTGTTGTCGGCACACCTCAAACAACTTCATGGTTTGCGGTTCGAGGCCCTTGCTGGCATCGACGAGCATCACAGCGGCATCAACAGCGGAGAGGACCCGGAAGGTGTCTTCCGAGAAATCGGCGTGACCGGGGGTGTCAACGAGATTGATCACGGTGTCGCGATACTCAAACTGGATAGCGGCGGATGTCACGGAAATGCCACGGGCCTGCTCCATGGCCATCCAGTCAGATACGGTGCCCCGCCGGCCGGCTTTACCGTGTACTGCACCCGCCCGATCAATAGCGTGCGCGTGCAGCAGAAGTGCTTCGGTCAGCGTGGACTTGCCGGCATCAGGGTGAGAAATAACGGCAAAGGTGCGCCGTTTGTGGGCTTGGGTAAAAATGTCGACGTTAGAGACGGCGGGTGTGGTTGGATGTGTCACGGTGTTCCTGTCTGAGCGTGATCACGAAGTGGGCGTGGTTGAGTCACAGACTCCGCAGCAGTTCGACGAACCCGCTGGCTACGCGAACCTGTTCGCAAAGAGAACGTTTACGCGCTTCGATATCGCTGATCAGGATGGCGAGATCACGCCGGATTGTTGACACTGTCCCGTCTGGGTCGGAGTCGACCAGATCCAGTGTCGCCAGAGCAACCTTGATTTCCGGATGGGTGAGAGACAACGCTCGGAGGCTGCGGATGATGCGTGCCCGGTCGAGGTCGGCCGGGGCATAGAGCCGGTAGCCGGAATCGCTGCGCCCCGACGCTTGCAAAACGTGGATCTCGTCGTAGTGCCGCACGGTGCGCTGGGAAAGTCCAGTCCGTTCGGCGAACTCACCAATAAGCATGAATGCCACCTCATCTCGTACGTAAATGATCGTACATCTTTACTCTAACGTAAGAGTAGAGTTGATGGTAATAGACATGAGGCATATGACCAACGCACACCTGAACCACCCGTGGACGCGATACGTCGCGCTCGGCGACTCCTTTACCGAAGGCATCGGTGACCCCGAGCCAGAGAGTGTGGGCGGGCATCGAGGCTGGGCCGACCGGGTCGCCGCGGTACTCAGTGACGGCCAACCGGACTTCAATTACGCCAACCTCGCGGTGCGCGGCAAGATCTTGCGCCAGATCAGCGACGAACAGGTGGAACCGGTGCTACAGCTGCGCCCGGATCTCATCACTATCTCCGCTGGCGGTAATGACGTTATTCGTCCCGGTACCGACCCGGATGATATTGCAGCTCGGTTCGATGATGTCATCTCGCGCCTGTCCCGGTCCGGCGCCACGATCGTCCTCTTCACCGGGCCCGACCTTGGGTTCTCACCATTTTTTCGGAGCATGCGGGGAAAAATCGCGATCTACAACGAGAACTTGCGTTCTGTGGCAGCACGGCACGGCTGCCTGGTAGCCGATCTCTGGTCACTAACGGCCATCCAGGACGCGGGTATGTGGGCTCCGGATCGGCTGCACTTCAACCCCATGGGTCACCACACGATTGCACGCAGCGTTCTGAGCGCGCTCCGTGTCGAGAACTCATTGCAGCCATCCCAGATCGAACCGTTGCCAAGACCGTCCTGGCGGAGCGCACGAACGAGCGATGTCGCGTGGGCCCGCACCTATCTGATGCCATGGGTCCTGCGCCGCGCTCGGCACCAATCCTCGGGCGATCACATTCTGCCCAAACGCCCCGAGGCCAGCCCCTTGGACCAGCCTCGGTTCTGACACTGCCTGTGTCCGGAGGCTACTCGGCGGACTTGACCGCGTGACCGCCGAACTGGTTGCGCAGCGCGGCAACGGCCTTCATCGCCGGGGAATCTTCCTGGCGAGATTCAAACCGGGCGAAGATTGACGCGCTGATGGCGGGAACAGGCACGGCATTAGCCAATGCTTCTTCAATGGTCCAGCGGCCCTCGCCGGAATCATCGACGTATCCTTCGATACTGGTCAGGGCCGGATCCTCCTCAAGCGCCTGAACTAGGAGCTCGAGCAGCCAGGACCGAACAACAGCGCCGCGCTGCCAGGCCTTGAACGTTCCGGGAACATTCTTGACGATGTCCTCGCGCTTGGCGAGTAGCTCGTATCCCTCGGCGTAGGCCTGCATGAGGGCGTATTCGATGCCGTTATGCACCATTTTGGCGTAGTGACCGGCACCGACCTCGCCAGCGTGCACGAAGCTTTCCTCGCGCGGGCCGGCCGGACGCAGGGCGTCGAATACCGGCATGAGCCGGTCAACGGATGCCGCATTGCCGCCGACCATAAGCGCGAAGCCGTTCTCCTGACCCCAGACTCCGCCGGAAACGCCGGCGTCGATGTAGTCGATTCCCTTTTCAGCGAGGAGGGCCGCGTGCACGAAGTCGTCGCTGAAACGGGAATTACCGCCGTCAATGACCAAATCACCGGTGCCCAGGAGCTCGCCGACCTCAATAATGACGGTCTTCGTGATGGCGCCGGAAGGAACCATCACCCAGACGGCCTTGGGCGAGGGAAGGGCGTCGATGAGGTCTTGGAGGGTCGCGACGTCGGTCACGTCGGGGTTGCGGTCGTAGCCGGTTACTGTCACGTTGTTTTCGCGGAGGCGGGTGCGCATGCTGGCGCCCATTTTTCCGAGGCCGATGAGGCCGATGTGCATGTTCATGGTGCTCATTTCAGTAATGTCTTGTGGGGTGGAGGTGGCTTGAGGTGTGCTCATCAAACGTAGGCATAAGGATCGACGCCGTCGGGAATTCGGGTGTTTTCGTTGTGGTCCCAGGCGCCGTCGCTGCTGAGGAGCTGAGCGAGACCGCTGGTAATGACGTCACCGTAGAGGGTATCCGCGCCTTGATGACGCAACTCTTCCGTGAGGCATTCCAGGAGGCTTCGGCGGGGCAACGACACGTTTTGGGCCGGTTGATCCGGTTGGTTGAGCAGAGCTGGAGCCGGTAGGGAGCGGTGCAGATCGACGACGCCGGTCGCGCTGTGCAGTCGCACGCGATAGATTCCGGCCGCGCCAGATTCTCGGGTGCTCGTCAGCAGCAGCACGGGAACCTGAAGCTGAAGTTTCAGCCACGCTGCCAGAAGGACGACAGAGGATGAATCATCCGCTCCCTCGATATCAACGTGCGTGACCGTGGCGGATGCGGGCGGGTCGAGTACGGCCGCCAGTTGGTTGCGCCATAGCGTTAGTCGGGTCCAGGCCAGATCAGAATCTCCCGGGGTGTATCCCCGGGACAATCGCGACAGGTCTTCGACTGGTGCTGGCTGGGCACGCGAATCTGTGATTCGACGCGCAGCGATCCGCCCCAGGGATGACTGCGCCACACGTTCGGGCGCCTGGCCGGGCCACCAGGCGATGACGGGTGCGTCGGGCAGCAGAAGTCCGGTGACGAGGGCTTCCTGATCGTCCGCCGCAGTTCCGTGGGCAGTGAGGAGGATGACTTCGCTGGGGCCCGACTCACCGCCAAGGCGGATTTCGCCGTCGAGGTGCGGTCCGCCCGACACAGAGACCGAGACAGTGGACAGCACGATCACGCGCAGGGGGTGTTCGCGCGCGGCGCCTTCGGCAGCGATGATGGCCTCTTCGGCGGCGCCGGGTTCGGTGGCGATGACCAGGGTGAGCACCCGGCCCAGGGCCGACGAGCCAGCGGTATCGCGAATGGTGACGAGCGCCTTGTTGAGAGCGCTGACGGTGGTGTTGGGGTAGTGGTAGATCACGGGCGCCTCCAGGCTCGGCCGTCGCGGTGCATCATCAGTTCAGCGGAGACGGGACCCCAGGTACCGGACCGATACAGTTCGGGCTGGCCTTGGGTGGCCCAGAACTTCTCGATCGGGTCCAGAATCTTCCAGGACAGTTCGACTTCTCGGTGGCGAGGAAACAAAGGCGGGTCGCCGAGGAGCACGTCGAGAATCAAACGTTCGTACGCTTCGGGGCTCGCCTCGGTGAAGGCATGACCGTAGCTGAAGTCCATGGTGACGTCCCGAACCTGCATGGTGGCGCCCGGCACCTTCGACCCAAACCGCAAGGTGACTCCTTCGTCGGGTTGGACTCGGATGACCAGGGCGTTCTGGCCCAGGCCCGACGAGTCGCTGTCACCGAAAAGATGCTCGGGCGCGGTTTTGAAGATGAGGGCGATCTCGGTGACCCGGCGTCCGAGGCGTTTCCCGGCGCGCAGGTAGAAGGGAACGCCTTGCCATCGTCGGGACCCGACCTCCAGCCGCATGGCCGCGTAGGTTTCGCTCGTTGAGAGTGGATTCATTCCGGACTCGTCGCGAAATCCCGGAACGTGCTCGCCGCCCTGCCAGCCGCTGGTGTATTGACCGCGCGCCGTGCTTGCCGTGAGGTCAGCGGGCAGTGTGACGGCAGCGAGCACTTTCTTTTTCTCCGCGCGCAAATCGTGGGCGTCGAAGGAGAGGGGCTCTTCCATTGCTGTGAGCGCCAGGAGCTGGAGAAGATGGTTTTGGATCACGTCTCGAGCCGCGCCGATGCCGTCGTAGTACCCGGCCCGACCGCCGATGCCGATGTCTTCCGCCATGGTGATTTGCACGTGATCGACGTAGTTGGCGTTCCATAAGGGTTCAAACATCTGGTTGGCGAACCGCACGGCCAGAATGTTCTGGACGGTCTCCTTGCCCAGATAATGGTCGATGCGAAAGATGGAGTCGGCGGGAAAGGTCGATTCGACAATGTCATTCAACTCACGTGCAGTCTCGAGGTCGCTCCCGAAGGGCTTTTCGATGACCACGCGGCGCCACGCGTCGTCCGCCTGGTCGGCTAGACCGGCGGCGCGCAGCTGTTGGGTAACGACTGGAAACGCGTGGGGCGGGATGGAGAGGTAGAAGGCATGATTGCCGTGCGTGTGACGGGTGGCGTCGACCTCATCGATGGTGTCTTTCAGGCGGGTGAACGCTGTGGCGTCGGCGAAGTCGCCGTGCACAAATCGCATGCCGGCGACGAGCTGGTGCCAGATTTTCTCGTCGAAAGGCGTGCGAGCGTATTGTTTGACGGCTTCGTACGCCACCCGTTCAAAATCGTGGTCTTCGCTGTCTGGTCGGGCGAATCCGACCAGTGCGAAGCCGGGCGGCAGTAGGTCGCGATGGGCCAGATCGTAGATCGCCGGCAGCAGCTTCTTGCGTGACAAGTCGCCGGTGATTCCAAAGATGATTAGGGTGCTCGGCCCGGCGATCCGATTGAGGCGTTGATCATCCGCTCGGCGCAGGGGGTTGCTGGTTTCAGTGAGTGTCACTGGCTCAGCTCAGTGCGGCGATGAGCGCGGGCAGGTTGGCGCGGGGCGACGTCAGATTCAGGGTGAGTACCGGGCGGTCCTGGCCGGCGAGCACGGCGGCATCACCGGCGGCCTGGGCGGTGATCAGCTGACCAAACGTGAAGAGGCGGCGGGGGATTGGCAGATCGTTGTCCGAGACCGTGGTGATCTGCAGGAACACCCCGGTGGGGGTCCCACCCTTGTGGTATTGGCCGGTGGAGTGCAGAAAGCGTGGTCCCCAGCCGAACGTAACCGGGCGACGCGCCTTGGTGGCGAGCAGATCGCGCAGGCCCTCCAGTTCCGGCAGCGCCAGCCGGTTTGCGTAGGCGTGGATCGCGATGTAGCCGTCGTCTCCGAGGCGGGAGAGCAAAGCGTCGATGGCAGCTTTCACCGTCGTCGCGGAACCGAGCAGGTCCTTGGAACCGCGGACGTCGATTCCACCTTGGGACAAGTCAGGCGCGGCCAAGTCTGGTTGACCATCCAGCAGCCCGCGTGAGGCGATCTTCGCGGCTTCCACGTCGGGCTGATCGAAGGGGTTGATTCCCAAGATGCGGCCGGCGATGACGGTGGCGTATTCCCAGACCATCATTTGAGCGCCGAGGGGGCCGCTCATGATGATGTCGTGGCTGCGTGCCCGATCATAGGTGTCGGCGTCGTCGACCAGTCGAACGAACTGCACATCGGGCAGATGCATGGCTTGATTCAGGTCAAGTTCGGGGGCTGTGACGTTGAGCACCACGGGAAGTATGCCGCGGCCAATTTTGCCGGTGGATTCGCTGATGAGTTGTTCGGCCCAGTCGCCGAACCCCACGGTGCGGGAGCCGTCGGAAATGAATGCCAGTTTGTCGCGCAATGGTGACGTTCCCGCGATGGCCGCGCCGAGGATCAGTGCCGGGTTGTCGGCGCTATCGCGGCTGAGATCCGGTGTGATGGCTTCGGCTTCAGCGAGAAGCTGAGCAATGTCGGCCCCGGCAAGGCCGGAGGGCACCAGTCCGAAGGCGGTCAGTGCCGAGTAGCGTCCGCCGACAGCCGGGTCGGCGTTGAACACCCGGTAGCCCGCTTCCCGGCCGCTCAGGTCGAGTGGTGATCCCGGATCGGTGACGATGATGATGCGTTCGGTCGGGTCGATTCCGGCCTGTTCGAACGCAAACTCAAAAACGCGCTTCTGGCTGTCGGTTTCGACGGTCCCACCGGACTTCGACGAAATGACAACCGCTGTGGTGGCGAGGCGGTCGGCCAGGGCGGCCAGTACCTGGTCGGGATCGGTTGCGTCGAGCACGGTCAATTCGACACCCGCCGACCGTGTAATGGTTTCCGGAGCAAGTGACGAGCCGCCCATCCCGCCCAAGACGATGTGGGTGATGCCTGCTGCGCGGAGACTGTCTCGCAGGGCCAGAATCTTGGGAATCAGAGGCCGTGAGACGGTCGCGGCCTCGGTCCAGCCGAGACGAACGGATGCTTCGGCTTCGCTGTCTGGCCCCCACAGCGTCGCATCGGTAGCTCTGATGCGGGACGCGACGCGATCGGTGATGAGCTGCGGGATGACGTCGCGTCCGGCCCAGGCCGGTTCGCCGGTGACGAGGATCTTGACGGTCACTTGGCGGTCTCCAGTGCGACGCGCACCGTTTCACGGAGTTCATTCCAGGACGTCGTGAATTTCTCGACTCCCTCTCGTTCCAGCAGGGCGGTGACTTCGGCGTATGAGATGCCGAGAGCGGTGAGGCGATTCATGACCTCGACGGCAGCGCCGTACGAGTCCGAGATGGTATCCCCGCGCACGACGGCGTGATCAAAAGTGGCCTCCAGAGTCTTTTTGGGAAGGGTGTTGATCACATCGCTCGCGACCAGTTCCACCACATACATGGTGTCGGGCAAGGACGCATCCTTGACGCCGGTGGACGCCCAGAGGGGACGTTGCTCATTCGCGCCGGCCTGAAACAGACCGCGGGCACGCTCAGTCGCGAACTCCTGCTGATAGACCTGATACGCGAGTTGGGCGTTGGCGATTCCGGCCTGACTCTTCAGTGCCAGGGCTTCCTCGGTTCCAATTGCTTCCAAGCGAGTGTTGATCTCAGTATCGAGACGGGAGACGAAGAACGATCCAACAGAGTGGATCGTCGAGAGGTCGATTCCGGCATCCTGGGCCTTTTCCAGGCCGCTCAGGTAGGCAGCGATGACCTCGCGGTAGCGTTCCAAGCTGAAGATCAGCGTGACGTTCACGCTGATTCCTGCGCCGATCACCTCGGTGATTGCCGCCAGCCCCGCGATCGTTGCCGGGATCTTGATCAGGACATTGGGGCGGTCGATCTTCGCCCACAATGCCTGTGCCTCCTTGATCGTCGCGACCGCATCGTGGGCGTTCACCGGGGCGCATTCAATTGACACGCGGCCATCGAATCCGCGAGTCTTTTCGAAAATGGGGGCGAAAATGTCCGATGCCTGCTGAACGTCGGTCGTGGTGATCTCGAACACGGCATCATCGACGCTGGACTTGGATCGGGCGAGCACCTGCACCTGCTCGGTGTAGGCATCACCGTTGGCCAGCGCCCCAGCGAAAATCGTCGGGTTAGTCGTCACTCCGACGACGTTGCGGGTGTCGATAAGACTTTGCAGATTACCCGAGCGGATGCGGTCCCGCGACAGATCGTCAAACCAAATGCTCACGCCGGCGTCCGACAACTTCTCGGTCGGTGTGGGCGTTGTATGGGTAGTTATTGTCATGCGTATTTCTCCTTCATGCCAACCGTGGAACAGGTCGGCGACGTCTTCGTCGTGATCCTGGTGGAGGCATGCGATATGCCTCGGCTGTCGACGGAGGGATGAACTCGACCTCGTCGTAGACACCGGATCACGTTGATTTAACTATACACTTACGTAAGGGTTAGATTGGACAGGGGTTGAAGCCAGAGCTCGAATCGTGCCGGCAACACCACACCACAACTCCGCGCTTCGCTCAGCAGAGCGCCACCACAGCAAGGAACACAGAATTTCACCATCAACAACTTTTGCTCTCATCCGCCACGGCCAGACCGATTGGAATGCAGCCAGGCGGCTCCAAGGCTCCACGGATATCCCCCTCAATGACATTGGTCGGAATCAGGCCGGTCAGGCCGTGCCCGCCCTGTCTCAGTTCGATTGGGACTTCGTTGTATCGTCACCCCTGATTCGCGCCGCAGAAACCGCCGACGTCATTGCCGCCGACCTTAACCTCGACGTCATCCGGCGCATTCCTGGCCTGGTTGAACGCGATTATGGGCCCACCGAAGGGATGCTCGAAGGTGCCGAGCTTGATTCCCTGCGCATTCCTGGTGGGTACTACGGCGCCGAATCTGAGCCGGAAGTTGCCGCGCGCGGCCTCGACGCGTTGCACGCGCTGTCGCAGGACTACCCCGGCGCTCGCATCATCGTCGTCACCCACGGAACGCTCATCCGCGTCACGCTGACCGAAGCACTGGGCCTCGACGTTGGAAGCATCGACAACGCCACGCTGAACCTGGTGCGCCATCACCGCAACACGGGCTTCGTGCTGCAGGTTCTCAACGGAACTTCGCACCACGCGAAACCCTCACCATCATCACACTCCGACAATCTGAAAGGCCACAAATCATGGCAGCTTTAACATGGGATTCTGTTGACGATCAGGCGGTCAACACCGCACGCATTCTGGCGGCTGACGCCGTTGAAAAGGTTGGGAATGGGCATCCGGGTACC